>JACCRD010000066.1 GCA_013813755.1 Acidobacteriota bacterium
GCGGCGATTGAAGGCACGCGCGAAATCGGTTTGGCGGTTCTCGCTACTACGCTTTCGCTTCTCGCCGTCTTTATCCCCGTCGGTTTTATGACCGGAATCGTCGGGCGTTTTATGTCTTCGTTCGGTTTGACATCGGCGGCGGCGATTGCTGTTAGTTTGATTGTTTCGTTTACTTTAACGCCGATGCTCGCGGCGCGGTGGATCAAGCCGAAGGAAGTCCAAAGTGAAAATGAATTTGAAAATCACGACGATAACTTGAACGATGGCGAAGAAACAATCCAAAATCCAAAATCTAAAATCCAAAATGAAAGCAAGGATTCCTGGGTTTACAGCAAAATTGACCGTTCATACACGTGGCTTTTGAAACTTTCGATGGCGCATCGGTGGCTGGTAGTTTTAGTATGCGCCGCCGTTATTTTCTCGATTTATCCGCTTTATAAATATGTCGGGATGAGTTTTCTGCCGGACGAAGACGAGTCGGCGTTTTCAATCAATTTGCGCGGTCCGCAGGGAACGAGTCTCGCAGCAACGCAGAGTATTCTTGAAAGGATCGCGCGTGACATACGCGAACAGCTTCCGGGCGTGCAGAATACTTTGGTGCAGGTGGGCGGTTTCGGTGGCGGATCAAATAACTCCGGTTCGGTGAACATCAGTCTTGTGCCGGTTGATGACCGCAAAGATTCGCAGGCTGATTTAATCGGCAAAACTCGTGGCATCGTCAAAAAATATCAATCAAAAGATTATCGGGTCAACGTTTCCGGCTCATCTTCAATCGGAAACAGTCTCGGACTCGGGCGCGGCGGTTCGGGCATCGGTTTTTATATTGCCGGACCGGACATCCAAAAACTTGATGAGTTTTCCGCACAATTAGTCGAAAAATTAAAAGCCGATCAAACCTTCCGCGACGCAGACCGATCGCTTGAACCGGGCGCCCCTGAAATTCGCGTTTTGATCGACCGTGCAAACGCGGCGGATTTGGGCGTTCAAGCCGGAGATGTCGCGCAGGCTCTGAATATTTTGTCCGCCGGACAGCGCGTTTCAACTTTCAGCGAAGGCTCAGACCAGTTTGACGTTCTGGTGCAGGCGGAAGAATCTTTCCGTAGGACGCGCGACAGTCTGCAGTATTTTACGGTTGCTTCTTCAAACGGCGGCACGATTGGTCTGGAAAAACTCGTGCGGCTCGAAGAAGGTTTAAGTCCGGCGGCGATAAACCGTCTGAATCGCCAAAGGCAGGTGACGATTTCCGCGAGTTTGCCGCCGAACGCTTCAGAATCCGACGCGCTCGCCGTTCTTCAGGGTCACGCCGCGTCGCTCAATTTGCCACAGGAATACCGGACGGGCGTGACCGGACAATCACAGGAACTCAACCGCGCATACGAATCGTTTATGCTCGCGTTTCTGCTTTCGTTCGTTTTTATGTATCTGATTTTAGCGGCGCAGTTTGAATCATTTATCCATCCGATCACGATTCTTTTAACTTTGCCACTTTCAATTCCGTTCGCTCTACTCTCAACTTTGATTGCCGGGCAGAGTTTAAATATTTTCTCCGCGCTCGGCATCCTGCTCCTTTTCGGAATCGTCAAGAAAAACGCGATTTTGCAGATTGACCATATGAATGGGCTGCGCTCCAAAGGAATGGAACGCTATGCCGCGATTATCCAAGGAAACCGCGACCGCCTGCGCCCGATCTTGATGACGACCATTGCGCTTGTCGCCGGGATGATTCCTTTGATTGTCGGAAGCGGCGCCGGCGCGGCGACAAACCGTTCAATCGGGATTTTGGTTGTCGGCGGACAATCGATGTGTCTGCTTTTGACACTTTTAGCGGTGCCGGTTTTTTATTCGATTTTTGAAGACATCCAGGAATCAACCGTCTGGCGAAAAATCGGCGGCGCATTCGCCGGGTTAGGAGAAAGATTGAAGGGCGCGTTCAGTAATTTAAAACGCAAAAAGAAAAATATCGAAACTGATACGGTTCAACCCTCAAAGGAAATTTATGTCCAACAAACCTCAAGCGAGTAGATTCTTGCGTCAAAAAATCAGGATTTCATTTTTCTCGTCGGCAATATTATTTGCCTTGTCGGTTGGCTTTTTGTTTTTCACAAACCTCGCGGTGATGGCACAAACTACTCCACCGCCAACCGCTCCGCCGACCACGAATCCGCCGAATCCGCAGCAGCAGCAACAGCAGCGACCCGAAAACGAAATTCGGCAGAACACGACGCCGCAAAATCAAACGCAGCAACAGCAGACGACTCAACCGAATTTACCTCCGCAGCAGCAAACTCAAACGCCGCAAACACAGACACCGCAGACCACGCAGCCGAGCGGAACTAATCCAAATGTGCCAAATGCGCCGATTCAGACGCCGAATCAAAGCCTCGGGACTTCCGGCGGTGTCGCGCCTGCTGATTTGCCTGATGATCCGCCGCCGATTGCGCCGAATTTTCAGGCTCCGATGCGTCCTCTGCCAAGCGTCGAGCGCGTCGGCGTCGATGTTTCAAATCAGCTTCCGATCAGTCTTCGCGAAGCGATTACGCTGGCTCTGCAAAACAATAACGATATTGATTCGTCAAGAATTAACGTGCAAATCGCCGAATTTGATTTAAGAGGCGCGCGCGGCATTTATGACCCAGTCATTGATTCGGAAAGTTATTATGAACGGCGCACAACTCCAACGAGTTCAACGATTGCGGGCGGCGCGAATGGTTCGGTCACGCAGTCGGATTTTACAAACGCATTCGGAGTGCGCGGGTTTTCGCCGTATAAAGGCGGTTCTTACACGCTTGATTATTCCAACTCAAGATTGAACACGACCAACCAGAACGCAACGCTTAATCCGCAGTTTCCTTCAGCTTTAACCTTGACTTACGCCCAACCTCTGTGGCGTGGTTTTCGGTTTGACAATAATCGACGGTTGATTGAAATCGCCAAAAAGAATTTGAGTTTGACTGACGCGCAGTTTCGTCAGCAGGCGGTTGAAATAATCGCGCAGATCGAACAGTTTTACTGGGATTTGGCTTTTTCGCTAAGAAATTTACAGGTGCAGATCGACGCCGTTAAACAAGCCCGCCTGCAACTGGAAAGCAATCAGCGTCTAGTCAGTAAGGGAGCGCTTGCCCCGATTGATATTATCGCCGCCAACACACAAATCACGACGTTCGAGCAAAATGTTTATACGGCGCAGGAAGCCGTTACGCGGGCAGAAAACAATCTGAAAGTTTTAATGTTGCCCGACCGCACAGCAGAAATTTGGGCGCGCGCGCTTGTGCCGGTGACGCCTGTCGAACTCGAAATTCCCGACGTGCCGCTCGAAGAAGCGGTCAGCGCGGCTTTGACCAATCGGCAGGAAATCGCTCAACTGCAGACGAGTGAAGAAATTAATAAAATTAACGAACGTTATTTTCGAGACCAAACGAAACCGCAGATTGATTTGGTCGGAAGCTACACGGGAAACGGGCTGGCGGGAACGCCCACGGTGCGGACCGGCACCACCACGAACAGCTCAAGTGCCGCCATTTTAACGCGGGTCAATGAACTTTCGACGATCAATAATTTGCCTCTTTTGCCGGTGGCGACGACCACGACGACCAGCACGGTTCCGTCGAATCTGGTCGGTGGTTATTTTCAATCTCTGTCGAATTTAGTGACGGCGGATTATCCGACTTATCGCGTCGGTGTGCGGATTTCTCTGCCATTCGGAAACCGTATAGCGAAAGCGAATCTGGGCAGAACTTTGGTTGAGGGCAACCGCATTAGAAATCAACAGGCGCAGACGGGGCAAATCATCGAAGCCGATGTGCGCAATACGACCCAATCTCTGCGTTCGGCACAGGCGCGACTAGCTTCGGCTGCCGCTTCCAGAGCTTCCGCCGAACAGCTTTTTGAAAGCGAACAGCGTCAATTTCGCGCCGGAACCGGCACGGTTTTTCTCGTCCTCCAGCGCCAGAACGAACTCGTCGCCGCTCGCGGGCGCGAACTTCAGGCGCAGACCGATCTTAACAAAGCGATTTCTCAATTCAGGCGCGCCACCGGCGCCACGCTTTCCGCCAACAGCGTTGAGATTACCAAAGGCGGTTTGCCGAATTTCATATTCGGTCACCCGCCTGAATTCGGTTCAAGTATATTTAGTTTCAGGCGCGGAATTGAAAATGATGAAAAAGTTTTAGGCAAATAAAATAATAAAAGAACAGAAGCTGAACGACAATCTTTTTCAGCTGGAAAGTATTATTTTGAATTACCGTTTGCCAAAATTATTTGCAAACCAATTAATAAAATGCAGCAGATTAAAATCACGAAAAATCCGGAGCGTAAACTGTCAAAAGCGGTTGAAGTAAAACCAACTAACCAGGTAATAAATGCCCCGCCGAGTGAACCGAAAACGAAGAGCGGCGTGGCGTTATGAATTGCTTGAAGACCAAAAATTTTCGTAAAACGCGAAAGATTGGTCGGATAAAGCGTCGAAGTTCCGAAGCCGAGAATCGCGGCTCCGATGTTTAGGAATAGAAAACTTTCCGCCCGCAAAATTAAAATTATTCCCGCCGTCATAATTATTACGCTACCTAATAGGACGGCGTTTTCGGTTAAAAATTTAAAAAATAGAAAAGCGATGCCGCGCCCCAAAACCATAAAAAAGAAAAATATAAAGGCGGCAGAGAGCCATTCGTTTGCAGAATCCTGCGGCAGACGAGATTCAAAAGTTGTCAGCCAGCCGCCGACGCTGCTTTCAATTCCGATGTGGATAAAACTAAAAATCGCAATCAGCCACGCCGTCGTTGTTGTCCAGATTGGTTTTGTCGCGCCGGAAAAGATTTCTTTTTCATCAAAATTTTCCCGATAATTTGAAAGCTTGATTGCCGAGCCGATTAACAAAAACGATGAACTGAGCAAGATTGTCGGCAATAAAATACTTTCGGGCGATTTGAAAAAATCAACGAACGGCTTACACAAAATCGCGCCGATTCCCCAAAAAAAATTGATTGTGTTTAACGCCGAAGAAGATTTGTCTCCGGCAATCTCGATAACTAGCAAATTTATTGCGGGAATAGTTAAACCGATCCCTGCACCGTAAATATAAATGGCTGCCAGACACCCAAACCACATATCGATATTCAGCCCGGCGCACCCAGAAGCTAAAAGGCAAAATCCGCCGAACAACATTTTCAAAAACCCGAATTTTTTAACCAGGCGATTGTAAAATAAAGTTCCGGTCAGGGAGCCGGCAAATTGCGCTGTAAAAAGATACCCGGCATCAAGATCGCTCAGAGAAAGGCGCTCTGCCAAAATCGGCAGGATTTGTCCGAGAATAACAGTAATTATCCCGATCAGAAGAAAACCCGCGTGCAGAAAAATCAAAAGTCTTTTGTTGGGCGGCGCGGGTGAATTCTCACTGCTTGTCATAAAGAAAATTTCAGTTAAATATTGCTGGAAAAGTTTATTTTTTAACCGGAGCGGTTGATTGGCGCACAATCAATTTCGGTTCGACGGTCAAAGTTTCAGGAATTTCACTGTCGTCTTTTGCCTGATTATTCGCCACTCGCTTCAAAAGCGTCTGCGCGGCAAGGGTTCCCATTTCAAAAAGCGGTTGCCGGATCGTCGTCAGCGCCGGATTGTGAAACGCAGCGCCGTAAACATCGTCAAAGCCAAGCACCGAAACGTCTTCGGGAACGCGCAAACCAATTTCCTGCAAAGCGCGAATCGCGCCGATCGCGGAAACGTCGTTAAAAGCGAAAAGCGCAGTAAAAGGCTTTTTAGCGGCGAGAATTTTTTGCGCGGCAATGTAACCGATTTCGGGCGACGGAATATCGCCTTCGAGCTGTGCAGTCAAAGCACTTTCAATTTTAATTCCGCGTTTATTGGCAGCCCGCACAATCGTTTCCCAACGGATTTGTGTATCCGAACTAAAATCCTGTCCTTTGATAAATGCAATTCGGCGGTGTCCGAGCGTGAAAAGATGTCCCATTCCGAGTTCCGCGGCGTGCTGATGATTTAATACAACATTCGTCACGCCGGTTATTTTATCGTGTCCTGAAACTGAGACGACCGGCAGATTTGTCTGAAAACGAATCGGCGTATCAACGGCGATAATGCCTTCAACCTGTCTCTCAAGCAGCATTTTGGGGTGATGTTCCAAAAGATCGTCGCGGTGCAGGTGGCTTGCCGTCAAATAAAAAAAACCTTCTTTGGAAAGCGCGGCTTCGACGCCGTTGAGAACCATAGCTGAATAACCGTCGGAAAGTTCCGGGACAAGTACACCGAAGGTAAAACTGCGCTGCGCTCGAAGACTGCGGGCGAAATAATTCGGGCGATATTTATATTTTTCCGCCGCTTCGAAAATACGATCTTTAGTTTCCTGCGGAATTGTGCTTGCCGCCGGCGCGTCATTCAGCACAATCGAAAGTGAAGTCGTGGACAAACCGAGATGCGCGGCTAGTTCTTTTAAACTAACGTTTTGACTTTTTTCTTTCGCCGTATTTTTATTGACAGATTTTTTTGACGGAAGCGGCATAGCGCAAAGTTTCGCACACGGGCATAAGCAAAGCAAGAATATTATTAAAAGATTTTTGTTCTCTCTAGCTAAACAATTTAAAAAAGCCTTGACCAAAATGTTACAACAGTGTTATAAATTCTATGTCTACTAAAACGATTTAGTAAAACGATTCAGTAATTTTTCTAAAGCACAAATTGTCATCTATTCCTGACGTGATTTTGAAGTTAAAAAGAATTTTCAAAACACGTTTCGCGGTTGTCGCCGCACAAAGCGACTATCTTCCGTTATTATATTTAATCAGTTCTGGAGGTCTCCCAAATGCAGAAAGGATTCGCAAAATTTTTCAGCAGTTTGCTTTGTTGTATGGCGATTTTAACTTTTGCTACGATCGCTGACGCGCAATTCAGAGCCGCTTTGCAGGGAAGCGTCACCGACGCGAGCGGCGCGGTCGTTCCCGGCGCAAACGTCACTTTGACCAGTAATGAAACCCAACGCAGCCAGCAAACTGTAACCAGTGATGACGGGTTTTATCGTTTCTCAAATCTCGCGCCCGGCAATTATTCGTTGACGGTCGAGCAAGCCAATTTCAAAAAACAAGTCGTCGAAAATGTCTCGGTTGCCGCTGAAAACGTCCAGGGTTTGGACGTCGCCTTAGCCGCCGGAGGTGTTTCGGAAACGGTTACGGTCACTGATGAAGCGGCACCGCTTGAGACTGAGGATGCCAATATTAGAAATACCCTCTCGAACGAAGAAATTTTGCGTCTGCCGCAAGTCGGGCGCGACCCGTATGAATTAGCGCGTTTAACGCCGGGAGTTTTCGGCAATGGTGCGCGAGGCGCGGGTGGCGGTGCGGTCGGGCTTCCGAATTCAACCGGTCCGGGCGGTTCAAACAACTCAATCTTCCAGACTGAAAATCAAGTTCAAATTTCGGCAAACGGGCAAAGGACTTCGGCAAATAATTTTCAAATCGACGGCGTGAGCGTCAACAGTCAAACTTTCGGCGGCGGCGCGGTGATTACGCCCAGCCAGGAATCGGTTAAGGAAGTTTCAATTTCTTCGAGTTCCTATTCGGCAGAAGACGGACGAAATTCCGGCGCGGTTGTCAAAGTCGTCAGCCAGAACGGAACCAACGATTTTCACGGAAGCGCGTTTTTCAAATATAACGATCCGAAATTCAACGCCTTTAACAAATACCCGAACAGAGCGGAGCGTGTCGAAAACCTAGTGCGTCAATACGGCGGCAGCTTCGGCGGACCGCTTCCATTTTTAAGTTTTGGCGAAGGCGGTCCGACGGCGACCAGCGGCAAAGACAAACTGTTTTTCTTTTTTGCTTATGAAGGTCTAAAAACTGGTTCGAGCAATACTTACAGAGCTTTTATCGAAACAGCGGAATATCGAAACCTCGTTCGCACGCTGCGACCGAACAGCGTTACGGCGCAGGTTTTCAGAACGCCCGGACTTGAACCGCGAATCTCGTCGCTGATTCCCACAACTTGTTCGGCTGCCGGATTTGGAGCTGACCGATGCCGGGAAGTGAGCGGCGGACTTGATATCGGCTCGATTACCGGAACGCAAAACGTTTATCTGCCGCTCGGCGGCGGAGTCGGCAAATCGGACATCGGCGGCGGTTTTGACGGCATCGCCGATATTCAGCAGGCTAATTTATCAAACCAAAACTCATTTCGAGGAAATCAGTTTTTCACGCGAATTGACGCCAACGTCACCGATAAAGACAGTGTCGCCGTTTCAACCTTTTTCACTCCGACGCTGAGTAACGGAAC
Source organism: Acidobacteriota bacterium (assembly GCA_013813755.1). Lineage (GTDB taxonomy): Bacteria > Acidobacteriota > Blastocatellia > Pyrinomonadales > Pyrinomonadaceae. The sequence goes on from JACCRD010000066.1 coordinate 8,272, forward strand.
GGACACCGGCGGGCGCAGCCGTCCGATTGGGGATTTGATTTCCGACCGGCTCAGTTATTCGGTTGCGGTGATTTATAACCGCGCTATTTCGACGACGATGTTTAACCAGGCGCGTTTCAATTACAGCGGATTTTCGTTTAACGAAGTTGAATCGAATCCGCTCGGAAATTTTGGTATTCCGCGCATTGAAGTCGAAGGTCTTCCTTTCGACCGCATCAGATTCGGCGCGCCGCAGGGTGAAAACACGCCGGGTATTTTCTCGGAGAAGAGTGTTGACTTTAATAATACTTTTAACTGGGTTTTAGGCAATCACGCGCTCAAATTCGGCGCCCAGGCGCGGCTCGATTTTAACGGCAACAGCATTATCGGCGGAGCGCGTCCGGTTTACAGTTTTGTCGGACTCTTTAATCTGGCAAATGACACACCGATTTTTGAAGGCATCAATGCCAACCCGATAACGGGCGCACCGGCGGATGCGGCGCGAAAATATAGAACAAACGATTTTGCCTTTTTTGTGCAGGATGATTGGAAGGTAAAACCGAACCTAACCTTGAATTTAGGTTTACGCTACGAATATTTTCCACCGATCAACGACGAGAATAATCAGCAGAGCAACATCATTTTAGGTCCGAACGGATTGGTTGATGCGAAAGTTCAGGTCGTTGACCAGTTGTTCAAACCGGACAGAAACAACTTCGGACCGCAAATTGGTTTTGCTTACAGTCCGGGCTTGTTCAAGGACAAAGCCGTTCTGCGCGGCGGTTTCGGCATCGGCTACAATCGTATCCCGAATGTAGTGTTTATCAATTCGCGCGGCAATCCACCGTTCTTTTCACGATTTGGTATCTGCTGCGGAACGGCATCGACCGATTTTGGAAGTCCTTTTGCCGGCGGTCAAATTCTTTACGCGCTGGGCAGCAGCCGTTCACCGAACAGTTTTCCGGCTAATCCGCGTTTAGGCGGCGGAATTAATCCGGCGACCGGCGCGCCATTTAACGGATCGGTGGAAATTTACGGCTCGACGGAAGAACAGCCGAATGCGCAAAGTTTCCGCTATTCGCTGGAAACACAATATCAATTGCCGTCGAGGTTGACTGCGACGATTGGTTATCAAGGCAGCCAAACCAAAAACCTGATTCGTTTGGTTAATCAAAACTTTATATTTGCCCAAACCAATCCGGCGTTTAATGCCGTGTTTCTTCCGACACCCGACGTTGAATCCAAATACAACGCTTTACTGGCAACTCTCGAACGCCGTTTTGCCAATGGGTTTCAGGTTCAGGCAAATTACCGATTTGCCAAGAGTATGGACAACTTATCGAACGAAGGTCCCGGTTTTGTGACCAACCAGACTTACCCGGTTGATAATGAAACAGAATATGGTCCTTCAGATTTTGATGTTCGACATAATCTAAACGTATTCGGACTTTGGGATTTACCGATTTTCCGCAAGCGCAATGACATAATCGGAACCATTTTCGGCGGTTTCCAAATCAGCGGAATTGTAACGTGGCACACCGGATTTCCGTGGACTCCGGTCATTGGCGGTCAGGGAATTCGTTCGGCGAGCGGCGCTGAATTCGGTCCTTTCCGTCCAACTGCATATTCGGGCGGCAATGGAACCTCTACTTCCAACGAAACATTTCTCAACGGAAACGGTAATTTTACGGGAAGTTTTATTCCGGGTGCCAACTGTGTCAATACTCCCGGAGGCTGCAACACGATTTTTCGAACAACTCTTAACAGAAATGCCGCCGGTCAAGCAAATTTTCTGCTTAATCCGCCGGGAATCGGTCGCAACAGCTTCCGCGGTCCACGCTATTTTTCAACCGATTTGAGCGTTTCCAAGAGATTCAATTTGCCAAAAGGTCTGCGCCTCAGCGAAACGACGGGTTTAGATTTGCGGGCTAATTTCTTTAATGTTTTTAACAATCTGAATCTGCTTCCGTTTGGTTTTGCTTCCGACAGCACACGAATTAACAATGGTGATCAGCCAAATCCAAATTTCGGCAGAGCCACCGGCGGACTTTCCGGGCGAGTAATCGAACTGCAGGCAAGATTCAGTTTCTAAATCTAATGGAAAGAAACATTTTTTAGAAATTGAAACCCAAAAAAGACACGGAAAATTCTGATAATTTCTCCGTGTCTTTACACAAAATTTATCTATCAGTTTCCGAAATGTTTTGCGTTCTCAAAACGTCCAATACTTTTATTGAGAATGCTTTTTTTGTCATGACTTAAAATAGTCACTGAATTAAGGCAGAAATTATGCAATTGAGTAAAACAAGTGTATTTCTACTTTCATTTTTGCTGTTCGTTTTTATTTTTCCAATTTCAGCACAGAGAAAACAAGCGGATGTTGAAAGAAAAATTAATACTTTGCTGGTAAAAATGACTCTGGCGGAAAAACTCGGGCAGCTTCAGCAGCTTGACGGCGAAGCTAACGGGCGTTTTCGTCCCGAACATCTGGAACTTGCTAAAAAAGGTCTGCTCGGTTCGACTTTGAATGTGCGCGGAGCAAAGCAAACCAATGAATTGCAACGTGCCGCGGTTGAACAATCGAGATTGAAAATTCCGATCCTTTTTGGATTTGACGTGATTCACGGTTATCGCACGCTGTTTCCGATTCCTTTGGGCGAAACGGCAAGTTGGGATTTGCAGGCGGCGGAAAAATCTGCGCACATTGCCGCGCAGGAAGCACGTTCTGCCGGTGTCCATTGGACATTCGCGCCAATGGTCGATATTGCGCGTGATCCGCGCTGGGGCAGAATTATGGAAGGCGCGGGCGAAGACGTTTTTCTCGGCGGGGAAATGGCGAAGGCTCGCGTTCGCGGTTTTCAGGGCACGGATTTCAGCGCGCTTGACCGCGTGATGGCGTGCGCGAAACATTTTGCCGGTTACGGCGCGGCGGAAGGTGGGCGCGATTACAACACGGTTGATATGAGCGAGCGGACTTTGCGCGAAATTTATCTGCCGCCGTTTAAAGCGGCGAAAGATGCCGGTGCGGGCTCGTTTATGACTTCGTTCAATACTTTGAACGGCGTTCCGGCAACGGCAAATCCGTTTTTACTTCGTCAAATTTTGCGCCAGGAATGGAAGTTTGACGGTCTGGTCGTCAGCGATTATACATCTGTCAAAGAATTGATAAATCACGGCGTCGCTCGCAATGAATCCGAAGCCGCGCACATTTCTTTGAACGCCGGGACTGATATGGAAATGGTCAGTCGTTCCTTCAATCAACACGGCGCGGAGCTTGTTAAAGCCGGCAAAGTTCCTCTGAAAACGATTGATGATGCCGTAAGAAACGTGCTGCGCGTCAAATTCAAGCTCGGGCTTTTTGAAAATCCATACATTGACGAGAATTTAGAAAAAAGCACGATCAAGAAACCCGAATTTTTACAGGCGGCGCGGGAAATTACTGCTAAATCTTTTGTGTTGCTCAAGAATGAACGCGAAACTTTGCCGATCAATAAGAGCATTAAGAAGATCGCGGTGGTCGGCGCGCTTGCCGATGATAAGGCGAATACGCTTGATTGGTGGGCAGGCGACGCCAAGGCGGAAGATTCGATCACCGTTCTTGAAGGCGTTCGCCAAAAATTGGGGGCAAACGCGAAGATTCGATTTGAAAAAGGCTGCGAACTTGTTTGCGACAGCGACAAAGATTTTGTAAAAGCATCCGATGCGGCAAAAGATTCAGATTTTACGATTCTGTTCGTCGGTGAAACACGTGAAATCAGCGGCGAAGCAGCATCGCGTTCAAATTTAGATTTGCCCGGAAAGCAGCTTGATTTGGTCAAGGCAATACACAAAACCGGTAAGCCATACGTTGTTGTTTTAAAAAACGGCAGACCTTTGACAATTAATTGGCTGGCGGAAAATTCTCCGGCAATTCTGGAAACGTGGCATTCGGGGACGATGGGAGGCGCGGCGATTGCCGACGTTTTATTTGGGGACGCGAATCCGAGCGGCAAATTGCCCGTTACATTTCCGCGAAACGTCGGGCAGATTCCGATTGCATACAATTCTCTGCCGACGGGAAGACCGCTCGAACCCGAAAACCGGTACACTTCAAAATATTTGGACGTGGCGAACACGCCGCTTTATCCATTTGGTTTTGGTTTGAGCTACACCGAGTTCAAGATCAGCAATTTGCGGCTTGATCGAACTCAAATCAAAGCAGGCGAAAACATTAAAGTCAGCGTCGAGGTCGAAAATGTCGGAGGGCGCGATGGAACCGAAGTCGTTCAACTTTACCTCCGCGATTTGGTGGCGAGCGTTTCGCGTCCCATCAAGGAATTGAAAGATTTTCGGAGAATTGCGTTGAGAAGAGGCGAAAAGCGAACAGTCGAATTCGTTCTAACGCCGGAAAAATTAGGTTTTCTCAACCGCGATATGAAGTTCACAGTTGAGGACGGAGATTTCAAAGTTTTTATCGGCAACAGTTCCGAAGGCGGCTTAGAAGGCACATTCACGGTTGGAAAATTGCCAATCGCGGAAAAAAAAACTAAATTAGCCGATGCGCCGCGCGTTTTTAACGAGAAGTTGCCGGACAAAGCGATTCCGGCAGCAAAAATCAGCCCGACAGATGAAGTTTTTTTAGAAGACCTAACGCGAAAAACCTTCCGCTTTTTTTGGGAGCAGTCCGACCCGAAGACAGGACTAACCGTTGACCGCGCTCGCGCCGACGGCTCGATGCTTCCGCCAGATCACAAAAGTTACAACATTGCCAGTTCCGCCGCCACCGGATTTGCCTTGACAAGTTTGTGCGTTGCCGCCGAAAGAAAATGGGTTACACCAAACGAAGCCCGAACTCGCGCCCGGACAACGCTCAAATTTTATGCCGAACGCGCCTTGCATAAAAATGGTTGGTTTTATCACTGGATGGATAAAACGACGGGCGAAAGGCGTTGGAACAGTGAAGTTTCTTCAATCGATACGGCAATTGTGCTTGGTGGAGTTCTAAGCGTCAAGCAATGTTTCGCAGGTGACGCGGAAATCGTAAAACTTGCCAACCAAATTTATGAGCGTGTGGATTTCAGGTGGATGCTTAACGGACATCAACATTTGCTTTCGCACGGCTGGCGACCGGAAAAGGGTTTTTTGCCGACGCGCTGGGATACTTACAGCGAACACGCTTTGCTTTATTTTTTAGCTATCGGTTCGCCCACTTTTCCGATTTCTCCAGAATCCTGGTATGCGTGGCGGCGCGATTTTGTAACTTATGGCGGATATAAATATTTAGCCGGAGACACGCCGCTTTTTATCCATCAATTTTCGCAAGCCTGGCTCGATTTGCGTGGGCGGCGCGAAAGTCGATTATCGAAAATAAATTATTATGACAATTCTATCGCTGCCACTCGCGCTCATCGACAGTTTTTTATTGACATCTCGAAAGAATTTCCGACATACTCTTCAAACATTTGGGGTTTGACGGCTTCCGACAGCCAAAACGGTTACGTCGCCTGGGGGGCGCCGCCGCGTCCGACATCTTTAGACGGAACGGTTGTGCCGTGCGCGGCGGCAGGCTCCTTGATGTTTACGCCTGATATTTCGCTGGCGGCTCTGCGCGAGATGAAGAACAAGTATGGCGAAAAAATTTATCAGTATTACGGATTTGTTGACGCCTTCAATCCAAAAACCAATTGGACAGATACCGATGTGATCGGAATTGATTTGGGAATAACCTTGCTCAGCGCAGAAAATTTGCGAAGCGGCAACGTGTGGTTTTGGTTTATGCGAAATCCTGAAATACAATATGCGCTTCGTCAGGCTTTTTAGTGTATAAAATTAAATTCAATCAAAAGTACTCGGCAAAACTAATTTATGGCTCTTCTTGAAATGAAAAATATCGTCAAGGAATTTCCCGGTGTGCGGGCTTTAGACGGCGTAACATTTGATTTAGAAGCCGGAGAATTTCATGCTCTGGTCGGTGAAAACGGTGCGGGAAAATCTACTTTGATGAAGGTTTTGTCAGGCGTTTATCCGTTCGGGACATATTCGGGCGACATTTCAGTTGACGGAGAAGTTCGCCAATTTGCCAACATTCGTGCGGCTGAAAAAGCCGGTGTTGCCATTATTTTTCAGGAACTGTCCCTGGTTAAAGAGTTAACCGTTGGGGAAAATATTTTTTTGGGCAAAGAACCGGCACGTTTCGGCGTAATCAATTGGTCGGAACTTTACCGGAAAGCTGGGAAACTGCTCAAAGATTTAAATTTACCGATTAATCCGCGCACGCAGGTTGGAAATCTCGGCATCGGTCAGCAACAGCTCGTCGAAATCGCCAAAGCTCTGTCGCAAGACGCGCGCATTCTCGTGCTTGACGAACCGACCGCCGCTTTAACCGAATCGGAAGTTGAAACATTGTTTGGGATTTTAGAAAAATTAAAAGCGCGGGGCGTGGGAATGATTTATATTTCTCATAAACTCGGTGAAGTTTTTCGGATGAGTGATACGATTACCGTTTTGCGCGACGGCAAAACGGTCGGCACGAACAACGCAAAGGATTTAACGATCGAGAAAGTTATCGCGCTGATGGTCGGGCGCGAAGTCGGCGACATCTTTCCGACAACTGCCCACGATTTCGGCGAAACTGCACTCGAAGTAAAAAATTTAAATGCTTTTGACACCGACGTTCCCGATAAAAAGCTGGTTGATAATGTATCGTTTTCCGTGCGGAAAGGCGAAGTTTTGGGAATTGCAGGCTTGATGGGTGCGGGCAGAAGCGAGCTTCTGATGGCGATCTTCGGGGCGTGGAACGGCGCGGTTTCGGGCGATGTTTTGGTCGAAGGTAAAAAAATTAATATTGAGACGCCGCGGGACGCAATCAGAAACGGCATCGGTTTTGTAACGGAAGACCGCAAACGATTCGGGCTTCTGCTTGAACAAACATTACTTGATAATTTGACTTTAGCCGGTCTAAAGCGAATATCCGGCAAGTTTGTAACCAATCGTTCACGCGAAACAGTCGCGGCAAAAAGCGCGATGAATTCTCTAAAAGTCAAAGCAAATTCACCTTTGACAGTCGCCAACACGCTTTCGGGCGGAAATCAGCAAAAGGTTGTGTTGGGAAAATGGCTGCTTACAAATCCGAAGGTTTTATTTCTCGACGAGCCAACGCGTG
>JACCRD010000067.1 GCA_013813755.1 Acidobacteriota bacterium
GAAGACATTATCCTTTACACGACCATCGAGTTTGGATTTTTCGAATTGAGCGACTCGGTTTCGACCGGTTCGAGCCTGATGCCGCAAAAGAAAAATCCTGATTCGATGGAACTCGTGCGCGGCAAATCAGCCAGAGTTTTCGGACATCTGATAACTTTGCTGACAATGCTGAAAGGCTTGCCGATGGCTTATAACAAAGATATGCAGGAGGATAAGGAAGCGGTTTTCGGCGCCGCCGATACGACACGTAATTGCCTGCAGATTACGGCGACAGTTTTACAGAACCTGCGCGTCCGCGAAGATAAAACACAAAACGCTGCCGTCGAAGGTTACCTAAATGCCACCGAGCTTGCCGATTATTTGTCAAAAAAAGACGTGCCTTTCCGTGATGCGCACGAACTTGCCGGAAAAATCGTGTTACGAGCAATTAAATTAAAAGTCGAGTTAAACGATTTGGAATTAAGCGAGATGCAAAAATATTGTCCAAAAATCCAGGCTGATATATACGATGTCTTGTCCTTAAAGCAAACTTTAAAAACAAAAAACGTCATTGGCGGCACCGCACCGGAAAGAGTCGAAGAAGCAATGCGAAAAGCCAAATTATATTTAACAACGCAGCAACAAAGGTAGAAAGTTTTAGCTTAAACCGTTCTAACTCTTCCCGGCGGAAACAAATTTATAACCGATGCCGCGCACGGTTTGCAAAACGAGTGGATTTGTCGCGTCATCCTCCAGATACCTTCGCAGGCGAACAATAAAATTATCGATTGCGCGCGTGTCCGTGTCTTCATGCAGATCCCAGACTTCTTCCAAAATTGTTTTGCGCGAAACCGCTGTTCCGGCGTTTAAAATTAAATGCCGCAAAAGTTTCGCTTCCATCAAAGTTAATTTTATCGTTTCAATCTCGCTTCGCAGTTCCAAATTTTTGAAATCAATAATTTTATTGTTGATCTCAAATAAATCATTCGCGCCGGTTGCATTTTTGGTAAAAATTTTTTCACGCTGAAACCATTCGCGGCGGCGCAGAAGTCCGTTCAGGCGGGCGAGAAAAATCGAAAGTTCAAACGGCTTCGGCAGATAATCGTCGGTTCCGGCTTCAAAACCCTGGAGCACATCTTCGGGACGACTGCGCGCGGTCAGCATCAAAACGGGCGTAAAAATCTCCGCTTCACGCAGTTTTTTGGCGACCGTAAAACCGTCGATTTCCGGCAGCATCACGTCTAAAACAATCGCGTCAAATTCTTTATTTTCAGATAATAAAATCTCCAGTGCTCGCTTGCCGTCCGCCGCCAGTTCAACCGTAAAACCTTCGGCTTCCAGATTAAAACGCAAGCCATCCGCCAGATGTTGTTCGTCTTCGACAATTAAAACTTTCATATTGATCAAAGATAAATGTTGAAAAACTATTTATTATTCAACATTTACGGCGCCTTTATATTTTCGGAAGCCGGACGACGAATGTGCTTCCCAAATTTTCCCCTTCGCTTTTCGCGAAAATTTTCCCCTTGTGTTTTTTGACGATTGTCTGCACGATGAAAAGTCCTAAACCGGTGCCTTTGGCTTTGTGCGCCACAAATCCGGGAACGCGGTAAAAACGTCGGAAGATACGTTTTAACTGGTCGGGCGGAATTCCGATACCTTCGTCGTTGATTCGTATTTCAAGCGATTTTTTGTCGGCAATTTTTAGTTCGACTGAAATTTTCGCAACAGCATCCCCGGAATATTTAACGGCATTGTCCAGCAGATTTGTAAAAACAGCTTGTAGTTCCGCCGTGTCGCCCAAAATCTTCGCGCCGCCCGATAGGTCTTCAAACGCAATCGTATCTTTATTCAGGTTATACCGACGCCGGACAATATCCACGCAATCGCGTAAAAGTCCAGCGGGTTCTATTTCTGAAATATTTAAAAGCTGCTTGCGCTCCCGCGCCTGGCTCGCCTGTAGAACCTGTTCGACGGTGTTAAGGAGACGATTCGTGTCGGCAATCATCACGTCGTAAAATTCCTGCTTTTTTTCCTCTGTCACCGAGCGTGTTTTCAAAGTTTCGAGATAAAGATGAATCGAGGCAATCGGAGTTTTCAGTTCGTGCGTCACGGCATTGAGAAAAGCGTCGTGTTGTTCGTTGCGGCGAATTTCGCGGATCAGAAAAATTGTGTTGAGCACCAGACCGGTAATCACCAGCGCAAAGAAAATAATACCAAAAACGAGCAACGCGATTTGCTGTAAATTGAGCAGAATCCATCCGACATTAAGCGCGACCGCCAGCGCGACCGAACAAATGCCCAGTGCGAGAAATACGGCGATAGCTTTTTGGCGACCGGCGACACGCATAATAACTTCAGAGTGTAAAATGCAAAATGGAAAATGAAAACTCGAAAGTAATCATTTTCCATTTTCGGGTATTAATTTTTCGCTCGGTTACGCGGCTTCCTGAAAGGGTTCGGCTTGAACTTGTTTTTCGATTTCGTAGCCGTAAACGTCGCTGACCAGACCTATTTTTTCTAAAAACTTAATTTGCAGCCAGTTGACATCGAATTCGTACCACGTCAAACCGTGTTTTGCCGAGCGCGGATGCGCGTGATGATTATTGTGCCAGCCCTCACCGAACGTGAGCGCGGCAATCAAGCCGTTGTTGCGCGAATCGTCGCGCGTTTCAAAACGGCGCGACCCCCACAGATGAGTTGCCGAATTAACGAGCCAGGTCGAATGCCAGCCAATTACCTGGCGCAGAAAAACGCCCCACAAAACCATCGAGAAACCGCCGATGTAATACAAAATCACGGCGGCGACAATCGGCGTCACCCAGTAATAATTTGACATCCAGACGTGAACTTTATCTTTCATCAAGTCGGGAGCGTAACGCAACTGCGTCGCTTCGTCCTGATTCTGCGCTTTGCCGCGAAAAATCCAGCCCATATGCGCCCAGTATGTGCCGTTGTGCGGGCTGTGCGGATCTTCGTCGGTTTCTGTAAAAGCGTGGTGCAGACGGTGCGTCGTCACCCAATTGATCGCGCCCGACTGCAAACCGAGCGTGCCGCAAAATGAAAGAAAATACTCAAGCCATTTTGGAGCTTTGAATCCGCGATGCGTCAGCAGGCGATGATAACCCATTCCGATGCCCCAGCTGCCTGCAATCCACCACGTCACTAACGCGGCAAGAAGATTTGACCAGCTAAAATAAAACAACGCGACAAGAGCCATCACGTGAAAAAGCGTGACGGTCGTGAGCGTTACCCATTGAATTTTTTCCGATTCTGATTCATTGATATGTGCGACGTTCTGCATTTTATAAAATTCCTTTTTGCGATTATTCTTAAAACTCGGAGACGCGAAGTTTTATATTTGCGTCTTGTTTATGATGTAAATCCTAACAGGTTTGCGCCGGTGCGATTGTAAGAGTTTTGTAATAGCTGAAAAGGGAGATTTTTATCAAAAAAGAATTGTCGCGACTGATAAGTTTATGTTTTATTCTCGGCTGTCTGACCGCTTCTGTAATCGCGCAACAAAAGCTCGTCGCGATTGGCGGCGGAAAACGCCCCCCGGAAGCAATTAGTAGATTCGTTAAATGGGCGGGCGCGGAAAAATCAAAAATTTTGATCATCACCTGGGCGAGCAGCGTTCCGCAGGAAAGTTTCGACGGAATAAAAAAAGATTTCGCCGCTTACAAAATCGATTCGTTTGAGAAAGCGCCGCTTGCGCCTTTGATTGAGCAGACGCGCCTGACGTTTCTCACGCAATTAAAAAACGCAACTGCCGTATTTTTTACCGGCGGTGACCAGAACCGGATAATGGATGTTTTAAAAGACGAAGAACTTTACAATGCGTTGCGCGAACGCTACACGGCGGGCGTAGTTTTCGGTGGCACGAGTGCGGGAACTGCCGTAATGACCACGCCGATGATGACGGGCGAAGCGGATTTGAAAATTATTGACGGCGCGAAAGTCGGCACGCGCAAAGGTTTAGGGTTTTTGCCGAACACGGTTCTCGACCAACATTTTATTGTCCGCCAGCGCGAAAATCGCCTTTTCGGTTTGATTCTGCAAAATCCGACGCTGCTTGGCATCGGCATTGACGAAGATATGGCACTTCTAGTCGAAGACAATCGCCGTGCGGAAGTCGTCGGCGAAACGCAAGTCATGTTTGTTGACGCGCACAAAAGAAATGGAGCGATGCTCATTCATCTGCTCAAAGCGGGCGAGCGATTCGATTTGAAAAAGCGCAAAATGATCTCAAAAGCCAAAAGCGCAACCCAATGAAACGGAAAATAAATTAGCCGCAAACATCAGCCAATGTAGTTTGTTAATTTCGATGACGTTAGCACTACTTCTCTTATCCAAATTACTAAAGTATGACGGGTTTAAGAGTGATAGATTGGAGGTCAGACAATCTTAGTAGTTATGTGGTAAATAAAATAATCAATTTATGTTTGTTCGTTGTTTATTTTTTCTTTCTCGGATTCTTCTCTCATATCTTCAAAGGTTCGATAATCCAGAGGAGTTGGAAAATGAGTTTCTTTAGATGGAATCCGTAAATGTAATCGTGTCCAAACATTATATTGATATTGATTAAACCAAGTTATATCGCATAGTTGCTTTAATACAGGATTTGGTTTTAATTTGTTGTTTGTAGATGTAACGAAATAACCGAAAGGTGGAATCGTAACTTCTGCTAAAACTAAACTGCCTCCACCATTGTTTACGTCTAACTTAGCTGTCCCAGATTCAAACCTAAGTTGACCAGCAGCAAAATAATAAAGATATATTTTGTATTCAGAAGGTAGTTGCAAATTTGTTCGGCTTAACAAATATCTTCTTAGTTCACGATGATATGTTGGAGCATTTGGGGGCTGCATTGCTAACATCATCATTAGAATCTGCTTTAATACGTTGAGAGGACGGATATAATATGGAAGAGTTAAAATCTTGTTACTTTTGACGGATTCATAATAAACTAATCCTTGCTCAATAAAATTAACGAATGCACTGCCGTACCATGTTCCAGTTAAATTATTGCACCTCTCACAAAGAGAGTATCTCCCTAATCCTTTATAAAATGGTTCACGGTATTTAGATTTTTCAGCAATGAGTTTCTCAAATGTTCTTAATAATATCTGTTTATTATTAAATGCCTTTTTAGGCGGAATATGTTCAAAAGTAAGTTTGTCATAATTGCCGCAAAGACGACATATTCCATATCTAGGTGAAGCCATAACACACTATAAATTCAGTAATTTTAATCCGCAAAAGCAACGCTCAATTGTTTGAGCGGCATTGATTTTCTCTCATCTAACTCGTCAACATTTTCGCGGTTGACGTAGTTATACAAAATGTCGCGTTGTTGCGGGACGAATCCAGCTTCGGAAATTTGGTAGCGCAGTTCTTTTTCGTTCGCTTCGGTATTCGCGCCCGCCGCCGAGACGACGTTTTCTTCAATCATAATCGAACCCATATCGTCCGCACCGAAACGAAGCGCAGTTTGTCCAAGTCTCAAACCTTGCGTTAGCCAGGACGATTGAATGTGCTGGACGTTATCCAAAAAAAGGCGCGAAACGGCAACCATTTTCAGATAATCAATGCCGGTTGGCTCTTCCTTTATTTTGCGACCGAGCGCGGTATTCTCGCGTTGAAACGTCCACGAAATAAACGCCGAAAATCCGCCTGTCTCGTCCTGCAAATCTCTGACGCGCTGCAGATGCCGGACGCGGTGTGAAATGTTGTCGCCGATGCCGAACATCATTGTCGCCGTCGAGCGCAAGCCGACTTTGTGAACTGCGCGCATTACGTCAAGCCATTCCTGCGTCGTGCATTTGGTTGAAACGCGCCGCCGAACTTCGTCGTCGAGAATCTCGCCGCCGCCGCCGGGCATCGAATTTAAACCCGCCGCTTTTAACCGATGCAAGATCGTTTCGTAATCAAGTTTTGAAATAAGAGAAATATTGTGAATCTCCGGCGGCGAAAAACAATGCAGCTGAAACGTTGGATATTTGGCGTGAAGCGTTGAAAGCAGATTTTCATACCATTCAATATTAAAATCCGGATGAAGCCCGCCCTGCATTAAAACGCCGGTGCCGCCGAGCGCGATGGTTTCGTCAATCCGTTTTTCAATTTCCTCAATCGAATGAACGTAGGTTTCCGGCTTGCCCGGACGGCGATAAAACGCGCAAAATGTGCAGACGACGTTGCAGACATTTGTGTAATTGATGTTGCGGTCAATAATGTATGTAACGACATCGGACGGGTTTTTCCGTATCCGAATTTCGTGCGCCGCCGCTCCCATTTTTGCAATGTCGTAACTTTCAAGAAGCGCGGTCGCGTCTTCGGCGGTCAATCTTTCGCCCGCCAAAGCCTTGTCTAAAATCGGTTGAATATTACTGCTCATAACTAAAACAATTTTATCACGAAAAGCATTAGCCACGAACAAACACGAAAGAACACGAGAAATAATTTTGATTTTAGTTCGTAACTTTTCGTGACTAAACATCTTCTTCACTACGCCAATAAAAATTGCATTCTGCAAAAATATTCGAGCTGAAGTCGTGCAAAAAATGACGTTGTTGTCTTTAACAAAATTTTATTATTTTCGAAAACAAAATTTGTGCCAAAAAATTTATTGACTCAACATCGACTTCTGTTGTCAAATGAACTTATGCTAAAAGCTATCATCAGATTTTCATTGATAATCGTTTGTACTGGGCTTTTGAATTATTATGTCAACGCCCAGGAATTCAAAAATATTGACGAAGCGGTGCAGGCTTTGGCAGGTAAGGATTGGAAAATTAAAGATGCGGCGTCTGATTATTTAGCGCAAAATCAAAATGAATCAGTTCCAATTCTCAAAAAACTTATCAAAGCCAAGGATGACGGTTGGATCACGGCAACTTTTACCTTGACGAAAACGAAAGATGAAAGCGTCGCGCCGTTTTATATCAAACTTTTAGAAAATAATTTTTACAATAAAGACAAAAACGGGAAGCGAATAATTTACGGCTTGGGTTCTGCCTATGGCTGTATAGTTTTGCCCAACCAATTCGGCGGTATTCTGGCGTATCATTTAGGCGAGGTTGGCGACGAACGCGCTATTCCGGTTTTGCGCGAGGCGATCAAGCAAGGTGATACGGAAGTAAGGAACAATGCTTACACCGCGCTCTATAAATTGAAAGACATTTCATTAGAAGATTTTTTCGGTATGGTTAACACGGAAAAAGAAGTTAATATTCTGTCTCTAATTTCACAAATCGGCAATCAAAACATTCATTCAAATACTAATTTTGCGATTGAGATTTTCGACCGCATTATTCAAGAATTTCCGCAAGCGCGATACGAAGTTGCGGCGGCGCATTTTTGGAAAATTCAGTGCTTTGAATTGCTCGAACAATTCGATAAAGCGCTCGAAGAATGTGATGAAGTGCTGAAATTTTCTGATTTTGAAAATTTGACCGAACAAATTGAGAAAAAAAGGGGAAAACTTTTGTTAAAGAAAAATTCAGCAAAGAAAATCTAAAGATTTTGATTTTTCAATCAAACGATTTTTGTGTGCTAATTCAAAAAAAAGTTCCAAACCTTTTTGCATCGAATCGTCAATTGAATAAGAGATATTTTCGGACAAATAATCTTTAAAATCTTCACGCGAAAGATGAATTTCCGTTTCGTAATTCGCGACAATTTCGTCCAGATGATTTAAACCTTCGTCCCGCGCATTTTGAAAATTTATTTGTCTGGCAATTTCAGCTTTTTCGGTGTTTGCCATCCACATCGCAAAAACAAAACCGCAGTTTGTAAATTTTTTCCAGACTTCCGCCAAATCAAATTTTCTATACTTTATATTATCAATGATCAGCGCCGGGTCACCGATTAAAAGAGCGCAATCCGATGCGGTAAGCATCGCCGCTAAATTGGGTTTGGCAGGTTTGTAAATCGGCTCAATTTGTAAAAATTCACGAAAAATAATTTTCGCCAGCGCGACGCTTGTTTTCGACGAAACATCGAGCGTCACAGTTTTTACGTCTGGCAAATCCATCCCTTTGGTGACCAGACATACACTTCTGACCTTTTCTTTTGCGCCGACGCAGACGTTTGGAACGAGCAAAACATTTTCTATTCTCTGATATTCGATAACCGGAACGAGCGCGGCGGCGACGCGTTTTTGGGCGAGAAGTTCGGCGGAACGCGCCGGGGCGTTATCAAGAATCAACTCGAATTGTCCTCGGTTCGAGCCATACAAAAAGCTCCAGACAAGCGGCGCGGTGTTCGAATAACTCGAAGCTGAAATTCTGGTCGTCGGCATTTTTTTACGCGCTTAAAACATCTTGAGATTCAGGCGTTATTTCAATAATTTTTTTTGCGAACGAACACTGCGCGATTATTTTCAAATTATTTTCACGCGTGAACTTCACGCCTTCTGCCACTAATTTTTTGCCGACGCCTTTGCCCTTCAGAGATTCGTCAACTTCTGTGTGGTCAATAATAATCGTGTCCTCGCCCGATTTTTTGTAGGTCATCAGCGCAACATTTTTTCCGTCTTCTTCGATAAAAAATTCGCCGCCGCCATCCGTTTCTCTTTTTTGTATTTTCATAACTTCTCTTGAAAGATTTAAAATTTATTCACAACTTTATTTCTAACAGACGCTTTTCCGTTTGCCAAATCTTGCTTAAAGTCCGCGGGCTAATTTATGCTTGTTAGAACGTCTGAATTTTTCGACAACCATTATTTACAAGAATGAAAATTTACGATATCAGCGTGCCAATCAGCGAAGATACTCCGGTTTATGAAGGCGATCCAAAAGTTTTGATCGAGACGGCGCACGCCATTTCAAAAGGCGACGCGGCAAATGTTTCAAAACTTTGTTTCGGCGCGCACACGGCGACGCACGTTGACGCGCCGAATCATTTTATTGAAGGCTCGCGAAAAGTTCACGAACTTGATTTGGATAAGCTGATTGGCATCTGCCGCGTTGTTGAAATTGACAAAAATGCCATGGCGATTTCCGCCGAACACGTTAGAAATCTTGACTTAACTGGCGTTAAACGAATCTTATTTAAAACCCGCAATTCCGAATTCTGGAACGAGCTGGAAAAAGGTTTTCGCAAAGATTTTACATATATCGAACCGGAAGCGGCGAAAGAGTTAATTAATTTGAATATTAAACTCGTCGGCATCGATTATCTTTCGGTCGAAAAATTCGGCGCGGAATCGTTCCAGACGCATATTATTTTGCTCGAACGAGAAGTTGTCATCATCGAAGGTTTGGATCTGCGCGAAGTTTCGGCGGGCGATTATGAATTGATTTGTCTGCCGCTGAAAATTGCCGACGGAACAGGCGACGGCGCTCCGGCGCGAACGATTTTAAGGCAAAAATAAAAAGGCAAAAGTGAAAAAAGAAGATTTTGTTAATAAACGCCAAAGTTTTGCAGAAAAGCCAATCGGCGAACTGATTGATTTACTGTCGAGCGACGAATTGCAGACACGCTTTTTTGCTGAAATGTGTCTGCGCGATGCAACCAACACCTGACTGAATTTTCAACCGGCGAGTTCGCCGCGCGCGAGGGAGAAAGCCATCGAAGAATGGCGCGAATGGTGGAGTGACAAAGCAGGAGCATTTAAGAAAAAATGGCGAAGTTAGTCGTTTGTTTTAATTTAAACAAACAAATGTCAATTAAAAAACTTTAAGAATCGAGCGGATCAATGAGCGAATTTTTACTCAAATAAAAATGCCACAAAAGACGCGCGGCGACGGCTCGCAAAGGTTTCCATTTTTCGGCGGTGATTAAAAATTCGTCGGAGGTGGATCTTTTTTCCGAATTTTTCAATTTTTGCCAGGCAACGTGCAAAGCCAGATCGCCTTTGGGCATTACGTCAGCCCGCCGCAATGCCATAAGGAGATAAATGTCCGCCGTCCAATCGCCGATGCCTTTTATCTTTTTGAGTTCCGTTTTGACTTTTTCATCCGGCAAATTTTCGAGCGATTCAAGATTTAACTGTCCGCCGGAAATCGCTTTCGCCAAGTCTCGCGCATAGCTCATCTTTTGCCGGCTGAAATATACCGCTTTCATCTCTTCATCAGATAAAGACAAAACACCTTCAGGCGTAATCGAACCGAGTTTTTCCCGCAATTTGTCAAACGCCGATTGTGCCGAAGCGACCGAGACTTGTTGTTCGAGAATAATATGAATAAGAGTGGCAAAACTTGCCACGCGCGCCCACAACGGCGGCTTGCCGTAGGTTTGAAAGATGAAAGCCAAATCCGAGTCTTTTTCAGCTAATTCTCGACAGAAGTCAACTAAATTCTCAGCATTTATATAAACGATCATTTTACTTTGCGGTCTTCACGCCAACAGCGGAAAACTTTATTGTTACCAAATCGAAACAACCACGCTTTCGTCAAACTCGATCGAACCGCCATTGGGCAAGATATGAATGATTGTCGATGCGCCTTTCGCTCTCAAAAGCGGCGCGAGCGATCCGACGCGGTGACAATTTGCTCTGGGAATTTTATGTTTCGTGAGCGGCTGCGACTCCGAACACATAATCGCGGTTTTGACTTCAGCTGACAGCTCTAAAATTCTTTCGATTCCGTACGCTAAATCTTCGGATTTGGCAATTTTCTTACCGCCGCATTCGGGCAGATGTTCATAGCCGATGCCGTTTTCACGTAAATTTTCCTGCAAAACCGCCCCGTTAAACTGCACCCAGCGCGAACGCGCGGCGCTCCGCACGTCGCACAAAAAAGCGATTTCATATTTTTGCAGAAGCGCGAGAAAGTCCGTCCACGAATGCCGCCCGTGACCGATTGTATAGACGGTAATCGAATCTGATTTCATTGTTTTAGTTTCTAATTGCTACGCCAATCTACGCCGGCAGAAGCGTGATGTTATTGTCTGAGGTTTTTCCATTCTGACAGGAAAGCGTCTAGGCAATCGTCGCCTGCATTCGCTCTGTAAAATTAGTTGTTTCCCAATCGCTCCAAAGTTTGAGAGCGGCGCGATAATTTTTTGTTCGATTTTTAATCATCTCGGACAAAAGCCAGACGACGGCTTTGTGCAAATTTGCGCTTGGCTGGATGTTTTGCCGCCCGCGCATCCGCCCGCCCAAATCTTCCAGCCAAATGTCACAATCGTGAACTTCGCCCAGAAGCGATTGCATCGTGGCTATCTCGGCGGCAAACGGTTCGACTTTTGTTCCCCAGCAAGCCGTAAAAAGTTCAACCGCATAGCGCAGACGCTTGGCGGCGATACGCATTTCGTGCAGTTTTTCAATGTTAAAAGGCTCATAAACACTCACGCCCAAATCGCACAACTCTTCGAGATTGGCGGCGACGGCTTCGCGTCCGGCTTCATTGAAACTAACGACGCGCTCGCGCTTATTTTTTCTGACAGCCTTATCGAGCGCGGCAGTAAAATTCTCTTGCAAGCCCGCAATAATATTGTCGGCAAGAGTCTTTGTTAAATTCGTACGCGCCTTTTCGCGCACCCGACGACGTTCTTCGAGCAGCGTTTCAATTCCTTCTTTAATTTGTTCGCCGATTCCGTCCATTTCGGCGACGGAATGCAAATTTTCCAGCGCGAGAATCGCTACATCCTGATCACGCACCGCACCGAGCGCGTCGGCAATCTCTTTCAAATTTTTTCGCACGCGACGGAGCGGACGCTTCCTGAGCAGCGGCAAAAAATCGCGCAAAGCGCTGCGCAGACGGCGCGAAGCAACCCGCATCGCGTGAACGCCTTTGATGTCAGAAAATTCAAGCGCCGCTCCCCGCAGTTCGACCATTTCTTCAAATCGCACGCGCAAAACAGCCGCCGCCCATTCGAGAGCGTCCGCCGCGCAGTCAAGCCCTGTTATTTCTTTCGCTTTTGCCATCTTAAAATTTAATTTATCAAACTACCGATTACTCTTCCAAACGGTCAAGCTCAATATCGTGCCACGATGCCGGGTCATCGAGCGATTCGAGATGTGTAAAGACGATTGTTCCGGCGACGGCGCGGCGGATGTCGGCTTCGATTTCCTCGAGCAATTGATGTCCCTGATGCACCGTCCATTTGCCGGGAACCAGAATGTGGACGCTGGCGAACTGTCTGGTTCCCGACTGCCTTGTGCGCAAAGCGTGATATTCAATTCCTTCGCGCGTCGCGTATTGGTCGAGAACTTCGCAGATCGCTTTTTGACTTGGCGCGGCAACCGCCGTGTCCATTAAACCGAGCGCTGAACGCCGCACCAGACGAACTCCCGTCCAGATAATATTGGCGGCGACGAGCAGCGCGATTAAAGGATCGAGAACATACCAATTTGAAAAAGCGACGGCACTGATTCCGGCAACGACGCCGATTGATGTCCAAACATCAGTCATCAGATGCTGTCCGTCCGCTTCCAAAATAATCGAACGATGTTTTTTCCCGGTTTGAATCAAAATTCGCGCCACGAAAAAATTGATTAGCGTCGCCGTGAGCGAGAGCAGCAGTCCAATTCCAATCTGCTCAATCGGCTGCGGGGCGAGCAAACGGGAGATTGCCGCCCATCCGATACTGACGGCGGCGAACAAAATCAACATTCCTTCGATGCCGCTCGCGAAATATTCGGCTTTGTCGTGTCCGAAAGCGTGTTCATCATCTGGCGGACGCGCCGCAAGGCTGAGCATCAAAAGCGCCATCACCGCCGCGACCAGATTGATCACCGATTCGAGCGCGTCGGACAAGAGCCCAACTGAACCGGTCAGAAAATAAGCCGCCATTTTCAGACTAATCGTCAAGACTGCCGCCAAAACGGACAGCCAGGCAAAGCGTTTCAGATTTTCCCGTTTCGTCATATGCGTGGTCGAAACTAAATCGAGAAGATTTTCGAGAATGATTATAAAGCAATTTTATTCATTGCCGCATTGTTTAATTTCCTCAACCGCCGCCGGATTTTCGAGCGCCGACAGATCGCCTGCGTCCTCCCGCAAGTATGCGGCGCGAATGACTCGGCGCATCACTTTGGCGTTGCGGGTTTTCGGCAGGGCGGAAACAAAATGTATGCGCGAGGGTGCAAGCGGTTTGCCCATATCTTTGGTGACGAGTTGTTTTAATTCGGAAGCCAAAGCGGAAGCATCTTTAGTTTTTGTTTGCAGAACACAAAATGCAACCATCGCCGTGCCCTTCATTTCGTCGGGAATGCCGATAACTGCGGATTCAGCGACCAGCGGATGCGCGACCAGCAAACTTTCGACTTCCGCCGGACCGACGCGCTTGCCCGCGACTTTTAAAGTGTCGTCCGAGCGTCCCAGAATAAACCAGTGTCCGTCCGCATCTTTCATTGCCCAATCGCCGTGAACCCAGATGTCTGCAAAGCGATTCCAATACGTTTCCAGATATCTTTCCCGTTCCTGCCAGAATCCGCGAGCCATTCCGATCCACGGTTTTCTGATTGCCAATTCGCCGACTGAACCCGCGCCGACTGATTTGCCCGTGTCGTCCAAAATATCCGCCTCAATTCCCAGACACGGCGCGCTAAATGAGCAGGGCTTGATTGGCACGAGCGGATTGTTCATCAAAATTCCGCCCGAAATTTCCGTGCCCCCCGAATAATTGATAATCGGAAGCTTCGAGTTTCCGACTTTTTCAAACAGCCACCACCACGGCGCGGGATTCCACGGCTCGCCCGTCGAAGCAAAAGCTCGAAGACTGGAGAGATCGTGCTTTTTCGGTAAATCGTCGCCTTTCGTGGCAAGCGCGCGGACGAGCGTCGGCGAAATTCCAAGAATTTCAACTCGATGTTTCGCGCAGAATTCCCACATCCGATCAGCTTCCGGGTAATCGGGCGCGCCATCATAGATGCAAATCGTTGCGCCGTTGATCAACGCGCCGTAAATCAGCCACGGTCCCATCATCCAGCCGATGTCGGTTATCCACGAAATGCGCGTGCCTCGCCCGACATCCGTCCCGTAAGCCATATCCTGCGCTGCTTTTATCGGAAAGCTGCAATGCGTGTGCGCGATGCCTTTCGGCTTGCCCGTCGTGCCGCTGGTGTAAAGAATAATCAGCGGGTCTTCGGCTTCGGTCGGTTCGAGATGCGAGAGAGTTTCGAGATGTTCTTCGCCTCTTTTTAACAAGTTTTTCCAAAATGCTTTTCGTATTTTGTGCGCGTTAGGCTCTGCATCAATTTTATAACTTCTAAATGAAACGCCGCCGGATTTCATATCTTGCTCTCTGTCTTCCCGCATTTTTGCAAGTAACTCTTTTGGAGTTTTCATTGCCTCGTGATACCTGGCTTCTTCGAGTTCTCTTTCGAGTTCTATTTTTTTTTGCTGCTCGATTTTCTCTTCATTTGAAAATTTTTTGTACTCCGCAAATGCCTTATTCCGCATTTCAGTTATCTTTTCGCCACCGAATGTTTTCGGCTCTTGAACAATACTGAAAAATTTTTCAATCGTCGGACATCTTTCAGCAGCTTCAAGGGCAGTCTGTTCAGCATAAATCTGCTTGCCTCGGCGCTGAAAACCAACACAAGTAATCAATGCTTTCGCGCCAACCGCATTCATTCGGCTGGCAATTGCTTCAACTCCGTAACCGGAAAAGACGGGAACGGCAATTGCGCCGATTCTGCCAATCGCTAAAAGTACGGCGACTGTTGCCGGCAGCATCGGCAAATGAATTCCGACTGCATCGCCTTTTCCAAAACCGTGCGAGCGCAAAACCGCCGCGAAAAGCCTGACTTGGCGAAAGAGTTCGCCATAAGTGAGAGTTTCGGTAAATCCTCCTTCGCCTTCCCAAATTACCGCGGGCTGGTCGCGCATTTCGTCCATCTGCCAACGGTCAACGCAATGCGAAACAATATTCAAACCGCCGCCGACGCACCAATGCGGAAACTCTATGCCGTCCGACAAATCGAGCAGTTTTTCATAAGGGGGATCGAATTTTATATCTAAGAATTTCAAAACTTCAGCGGTGAATTTTTCCGTTTTGCTGATCGAAAATTTGTAGAGCTCGTCAAAAGTTGAAACGCCGATTTGTTTCATAAATCGCGTCAGCTGGGCGCGCTCGATAACTTCCGGCGTTGGCTGCCAGACGATTTCCTGAGCTTCAAATGTGTTTGGCTGGTTCATAAATTTAGTTACAAAATATCAAAAAAATGAAACAAAGTCAGATGAAATGTGTGTGATAAGCAAGTCAGCAATTAAACTAAAAACAATTTTCGGATTTATTTGAAATGGTAAAAACTTTATGAAAAAACTAAAAACCGAACAGCGCGTAGAAAATTCCTTTGACGCTTTTTTTGATGAAAGCCTGCTAAACGAAAGCCTTCTAAATGAAAGCAGATTAACAAAATTTAACGAAAACTATATTTTGGACAAAGAAAAAACTGCGTCAAGCATAATTAAGTTTGATGTTGTCATAACAATATTAAAACAAGTGTTTGTCTTTTTCCCGAGCGCGCTTTACTTATTTTTCGGAACGATGGCTTTTTTGATGGTTGGATACATAACCGCCAATCGTTTTTTTATTCTCAGCGTAATATTAATCAGCAGTATAACAATGATATTTGGGATCGGTAATATTAAGAAACCAAAACACTTATTGATTCCGCTTTCGGTCATTGCGTTAGGAATCACAACGTTTTTCGCATTTTCAATGAGCGGAATCCGGACGCATATCTGGGCTCAAAATTATGTGGGATATGTCTTGCCTTTAGCTCTGATTGTTCCAATTCTAGTTAAAAGTTGGATTGATAAAGATTAGTAAATTAGTAATTTTACTTTGGTTGGCGGGCGCGTTTGACAAGGTTTGAAAACTTTTGTAGCTTAAAGCTTCAGCTTTTAACAAGTTGAAAAAATTGAAAATTAAAGAAAGCGTGGCGATTTAAGGCAACTTGCTCCACGTAAAAAACTGCTAAAGACTCGCGGCGCGCGCCGTGGAAAAACGAAAGATTTTTATAAAAACCTTCGTGCAACTTTTAGCACGGAGGTTTTTTTATTTTGCCCGTAAAGTTGCCGAGAAAAATTTAATGGAGAAAGACAAAAGATTAGAAAACAGAAATAAAATTAGAAAAAGGTTTTCAAATCTCTCCCTAAAATATATGTTAGACGAAACAAAAAATTATCATTTCAACACTTTGGCGATTCACGGTGGACAGACGCCGGACTCGGCGACCGGCTCTCGCGCCGTGCCGATTTACCAAACGACTTCTTATCAATTTCAAGACGCAGACCACGCCGCAAGGCTTTTTGGTTTGCAGGAATTCGGCAATATCTATACGCGCCTGATGAATCCGACGACCGATGTTTTTGAGCAGCGAATCGCTGCACTCGAAGGCGGAGCGGCGGCTTTGGCGACAGCAAGCGGACAGGCGGCGGAAACTTTGGCGATTTTGACTTTAGCGAAGGCGGGCGATGAAATAATCTCGACAACTTCGCTTTACGGCGGAACTTACAATCTTTTTCATCACACACTCCCGAAACTCGGAATCAAATTTCATTTTCTTGACGGCGCGGATTTTGAAGGTATTGAAGCCGCGATAAATGATAAAACGCGGGCAATTTACACGGAAACCGTCGGCAATCCGAAACTCGATGTGATTGATATTGAGAAACTTGCCGAAATCGCCCACAAACACGGTTTGCCGCTGATTATTGATAATACAACACCGAGCCCGGCGCTCGTGCGTCCGATTGAATTCGGCGCGGACATCATTGTCGAATCGGCAACCAAATTTATCGGCGGACACGGCACAACTATCGGTGGCGTGATCGTTGACGCGGGAAAGTTCGACTGGAAAGCGTCGGGTAGGTTCAGTGAGTTGACCGACCCCGATCCGTCTTATCACGGTCTTTCATACACCGAGGCTTTCGGAAATCTGGCGTTTATCTTAAAAGCCCGCGTACAGGGCTTGCGCGATATGGGCGCGGCGCTCTCGCCACTCAGTTCATTTCTGCTGCTGCAGGGCGCGGAAACTTTGCATCTTCGAATGGAGCGGCACAGCGAAAACGCGCTTGAGGCGGCAAAGTTTCTGGAAGCTCACGAAGCGGTCGAATGGGTCAATTACCCGGGACTCGAATCGAGTAAATATTTCGATTTAGCCAACAAATATCTGCCGAATGGCAAAGGCGCGCTCGTTACATTCGGCATCAAGGGCGGTTTTGAAGCGGGCAAAAAGTTTATCAATTCGGTCAAACTTTTCAGCCTCGTGGCA
>JACCRD010000074.1 GCA_013813755.1 Acidobacteriota bacterium
TCGTGCGTAAAGTCTTCGACGGTTTCGAGCGTTTCCGCCAATTCGGGCAGCCACGCCTTCAAATCGGGAAACTTTTTTAGATTTTTAGCGATGGCGGCTTCGTCGAAATCGAAATCTTCCGAGAAAAAGGCGCGTCCCTGACTGGAGAAATCTTTGAGCGTGAAAAATCTTTCGCGGATTAAATCGACGGTCTTTTCAAAGTGCGCTTTGTCTTCGTCTTCGTATTCGTCGCGCCAGAGTTTGGCGGATTTTAATTCGGCTTTGACAAGCGGAATCAAATCCTCAAGCGGCATCATGCGAATATATTCGGCGTTCATCCATAAGGCTTTGTCGTCCGTCCAATGGCGCGGGTCGTTCGCGTCGAAATTGAAAACGGCGTTGTTTTTATGAATGTGGTCGAGCGAGAATTTTTCGACGAGTTCGTTCATCGAATAAATTTCTTTTTCTTCGCCAGCCGACCAACCCAAAAGAACGAGAAAATTGCGGAACGCGGCGGCGACAAACCCGTTGTCGCGGTAAGTCGTCATTGAAACAACCTCGCCGTGTTTGCGTTTCGAGAGTTTCCCTTTATTCGGCGCGAGAATCAACGGCAAATGCCCAAATGTCGGTTTCTCCGCGCCCAACGCTTCGTAAATCAAAACCTGCTTATGCGTATTCGTCAAATGATCCTGCCCGCGAATGACGTGTGTGATTTGCATCTCGATGTCGTCGCAAACGACCGCGAGATTATAAAGCGGATGACCGTCGGAACGCAGCAAAACCAAATCTTCGATTTCGCTGTAACTACGTTCCTGTAAACCGTAAACCGCGTCTTCAAAAATCGTCTTGCCGCTCGCGGTGACCTTCAGACGAATCGCAAACGGCTCTCCCGCTTCGGCTTTCGCATCCGATTCCTCTTTCGATAAATCACGAAACGGATTGTCACGCATATCTTTTTGCTCACGCGCCCGCTCGACAATTGCAGCTTTCACGTCTTGGTTGGAACGGTCTTCTTTCGGCGTAAAATCTCGATAAGCTTTTCCTTCTTCTAATAATTTCAGTGCGATTTCACGATGTTTCGGCGCGTTGCCTGATTGATAAACGATTTCCTCGTTGTGTTTGAGTTCGAGCCATTGCAAACCATCGAGAATCGAACGCGTTGATTCGTCGGTCGAACGCTGCAAATCGGTGTCTTCGATACGAAGCAGAAATTTTCCTCTCGTGTGTTTGGCAAAAAGATAATTAAAAAGCGCGGTTCGAGCAGAACCGATGTGCAGATAACCCGTCGGCGACGGAGCGAAACGGACTCTTGTTGTCATAAACATTATTTTCCCGTAAAGGCGCAAAGAGCGCGAAGTTCTAAAGGATTAATTTCGATTTTGAAAAATAAAGCCGTAAAAACACGAAAAGCTATCAAACTAAAAAGTTGATAGCTAACAACCAATTCAAAATCTAAAATAAAAATGGCGGAGACGACAGGATTCGAACCTGTGGAAGACTTTTGATCCTCAACAATTTAGCAAACTGCCGCTTTCAGCCACTCAGCCACGTCTCCGCATTTGTTTCACGCCCGTCCTGCCAAAAGTGTAGACCTTAAACGTAAAGCGTAAAGCTTATTCTAGCTAAGAGGCAAACTTTGTCAAGTTCGATGCATCACATAAGGCAAAATTCACTCGCGCTTTGACGCTTGACACATTTGACGTTTCAACAGAAAATACAAAACGTGCGCGAACTGTTTTTAATTTTCAACTTTTCATAAGGCTTTAGCTGCGAGTGTTAAATGATTTAAGTTTTCCCTGAAACTATCAGATTTAAATTTACTTTTTAAGATGTCTCTGTTTCCTTTATCAACTGAAAATTTTCTGAGATCAAGCTTGGTTTTGCTCACTGCTATTGTCGCGACTTCTATCTGCGCGCCTGAAATACGCGCGGCGATAGTGGTTCAAAAAGTGGGAAATCTCGGAATTATCAAGGGAGTAGTGCGAAATGAGTCGGGAAGTCCGATTGCCGATGCCACCGTCGCGATTTTCCGCCCTAAAACTTCAAAAATTTTGAAACAGGTGCGCTCGGCTTCGGACGGCAGCTTTTTGGCGAAGGTTCTGCCCGGAACTTATACGGTTCTGGCGGTCGCGCAGGGTTTTAATCCGGCGACGCTTTCGGAAATCGAGGTTAGCCAATCAACCGAATTAGTTTACAGATTTAATCTGGAGCGTTCGGGAAGCGGCAACACTCTGCCCGAAAAAGTTATTGACCGCAACAGTTCAAAATCACGTATTCGCGCCGCGCAAATTCAACGTTCGATTTATCAAAATCAAGAAGGCGCGTCGCCGGTCGATGAAAACAAAACTGCCGATAAATACGTCGAAAATATCGAAACCGGGTTGGAAGGCGGCGAATCTGCGGAGAATGAAGAAGATAGTTCGCCCGGGCGCGGTCAGGGTGTTGTTGAAACATATTTCGCAAATACGGGTGAGAGCAATTACAAAGGCGTAAATTTTGCGACGCTGCAACCCATAAGTGAGAACGCGGAAATTATTTTTGCCGGGCAATTTGGCATCAGTAAATCTGCACCGCAAAGATTTGAAACAAGCTTAAATTTTCGCGCCGGTGACCAACACAAAATTCATCTTAGCGGAGCGTTTGCCAAAATCGGTCAGGTTAAATTTGAAAATACAAATAAATCGCTCGGTCAAGTTTCTTTTCAGGCATTAGACGAATGGAAAACGCGCAGCGGCGTAATCGTTGTCATTGGCATTGACTATTCAAAATTTGTCGGAGCGGGAAACGATTTTTCGATTAGCCCGCGCTTTGGCTTGCAATTTGACATCGACTCAAAAACACGTTTTCGCACGGCTTACACGAGCGCGGCGGAAGAACGTAGTTGGCAAAACGTGATAGAACTTGAAGAAACACAAGTTTTATTTCGCGAACCCGCTGTTGTTCAGGATTTTATTATTGAAGACAACAAGCCGAAAATGATCAAAAATCGACGGCTTGAATTCGGTATTGAGCGTGTTTTATCCAATAAATCAAACATTGAAGCTAATGCCTTTTTCGATACGGTGAGCGGTCGCGGCGTCGGTTTAACAAATTTTTCATTTGATAATCTGGATAAAAACAATCCCGGTCAATTTGTTTCACCTCAAAAGGGAACGGCGCAGGGTCTCAGAATAGTTTACACGCGCCGGTTAAACGGAATTTTCAGCACATCGGCGGGTTACGCATTCGGAAGCGGACAGAAGCTTTCGGAAAAAGCACTGACGAATCCAGAGAATGTTTTTGAGAATGATTTTTTTCAAACATTTGTCGGTCAGTTCGATGCTGATTTTGAAACCGGGACACAGGTCAAAACAATATTTCGCCTTTCGCCGCAGGCAACCGTTTTTGCGATTGACCCGTTTGCCGGAAGAATGGCAATTTATGATCCGAGTTTAAGCGTTTTAGTTACGCAGTCTCTGCCGACTCTGGGCTTGCCGTTTCGGGCGAAGGCGGTTCTCGATGCGCGCAATCTTTTCGATTTTCAAACCGGTATCGATGGGGAGGAGGGAAGTTTTAAGCTCAATTCGGGCGGACGAATTCTGCGCGGTGGAATTTCCCTGAGATTTTAACTTTTTATTCCAAATCAAATTCTATGAATCCAAAGTTTTTAAAGGCTTTGGATTTTTTCATTTCCATAATCTTGGATTTTGAATAAAAACCTGTATATAAAATTGCCTTCTAAAACTTTAATTTGAGTAAAAGGTGTTTATTTTATAATGGTTTATGGTGTTTCATAGATGGGAAACTACTGGAACGTGTTTTGCCTCTGGAAAAGTGTCGTAGTTTGCCTTAAAGAAATGAAGGGAAAGATTTTAAAAAGTTGGAGCTTAGTGTGGATTCTGGCAACAGTTTTATTTGTTGTCGGCGCGGCTCTAAATCTTTCGGAACGGGCTTTTCATAATCTTCCGCCAACCGACGGAGTTCTCTGGGCGCACAAAGCCGACGGAATTTTCGCCGAACGTGTAACACCGGGTTTGGCAGCTTCGAGGGCAGGCATCACCGTCGGCGACAAATTGATCGGAATCAGTTTTCAAGGCGAGAAAACTCAGGAAATCGTTTCTGCCAGCGATGTCCAAATTTATCTTGAAGCCGCCGGAGCGAATGGTAACTTAATTTACCTCTACCAGCGTCCTTCATATACTTTTGCTAACAATTTTTATTACGCTGATTTGTCGCATATCGATACTTTGCCGCGTTGGACGGCAGCGGGAATTTTCCTGCTTATGGTCGGCATCATTTGGCTTGGCGTCGGCACATTTGTTTTATTTAAACAGGGAAGCCATTCTCCGTTTGTATTGCATTTCGCCACTGTCTGCTTGGCAGCTTTCATTTTCCATACATACAAATCCATTGGTCTCGGTGAGGATTTAGATTTAGCGATCAGTCTTTTAGATGACATCGCGTTTGCCTTTTTCGTACCTTTGTTTATTCATTTTTGTCTCCGCTATCCGGTGCGAAGCGAAGTCTTTGACCGGGCGCGCTGGAAAACCTACGCGCTTTACGTTCCGGCAGGGCTTATTTCACTAGCATTAATAAATTTTTCGCTGATTTATCATTTGGCTCCGAAAGCTGATGTTGTAGCGCGGCTGGCTGATTTTACGGACAAATTTAATTTAATCGGTTTTTTCTATCAGGCAAATTTTTACCATTTTATCGGCGGTGTCGCGCTCGGCGCGGGTGTGCTTTTATGGCGGTTTTTGAAAAATCGCCAGCCGCTTGTGCGACAGCGCCTGAAGTTGACGGTGTGGGGAACGATCAGCGCGATTACTCCGATTTTGACATTTCAAGCGGCGAATCAATTTGTATATATTCCTGAAGATAGTTTTTCCTCCGCGATTACAACTCTGCCGCTTGCCCTGATTCCTTTGAGTTTCGGTCATTCCGTAGTGCGTTATCGTTTGATGGATGTGGACGTCGTCGTTCGCCGCGCTCTCGTCTATGCCATTACGACGGTTGCCATTGCGATGATGATTGGGACGGTTGCGCTCGGGCTGGTTTTTCTGGCGGTCGGCAACAATCTTTCCAATACTGAAATTACACTGCGCGCGCTGATCGCAATTGTCGCAATGGCAGGGATCGTGCTTCTTTCCGAACCGCTCAAGAAATTTTTGCAGGAACGCGCCGACCGATTTTTCTACGGCGAACGTTATGACCTGCGCCACGGTCTGCTCGATTTCGGCAGAACAATCTCCGCTACTACCGCGCTCGAACCGCTCTTGAATGCTTTAACCGAACGTTTGCGGCAGGTTCTCGATGTTGAAAAAGTTGGGATTTTTCTCGAAGACGAAAATTTGCCGGAGCATTACAAAATAGTCAAATCAATCGGATTAAGCGCCAGTTACAAAATTCCGAATGATTTTCGTCAGATGATTCGACAGAAATCATCCG
>JACCRD010000079.1 GCA_013813755.1 Acidobacteriota bacterium
CGGCGCGCATCCGTTCGGCGGATTTAATATGAGCGGCACGGATTCAAAAGCCGGCGGGCGCGAATATCTTCTGCAATTTATGCAGGGAAAATTGGTTTCGGAGAAAATCGGCGCGACAAAAAGTGAAAGCGGTGAAGTTTTAAATGCCGGTGACACGAGCGCGAAGGGATTCTAAAAAAGCCAAAAAATAAATGGGCAAAAGTAGAAAGTAAGGACGCAGGAATAAATGAAAAAAACATTGATTTGCGCGGCGTTAATTTTGTTAGTAATTTCTGCGGTATTTTCACAGAAAGGCGCTAAGCCAAAACCGGCACCGGCTAAATCTATTATTTTCGCGGTTATAAGTGACGGGGAAAGAATTGAACCCATTGGTGAGATTGATGGAGGTAAACTTGTCGAAGCAATCGGCGGCGGCGGCGAAGAGAAATCACTTTCAAATTTTGCGCAGAATTATTACGAACCGAAAACGACTTATAATCTGATTTTTGGAGGCGTGAAAAACGGCACAGTAACAATCGTAAATTCCAATCCGAAATCCACTTGCGGCAAAAATGCGGCAACCGTTACAACTCAATCAACGAAAGCTAAATTAAAAGGCTTAGTTATGGGACTGGCGACAAATGAAACCGCGATAAAAGCCTCCTCCGGTTTGCGACGTTTACCAACTACTAGCGAACGTGCCGAAATCGAATCGCTTGTCCGTGCCGAATTTACCAAACAGGGTGTTACGGCAAAAGCCGTCAAAAATATCAAATATCACAATTTGACGGCGCTCAATATAGATAATGACGGAAAAGCTGAAATGGTCGGCACATATTGGGCGGAGAATTCTGCAAAAGAAAGAAATCTATTATTTTTTATTGCCGATAAAAACGAAAAGGGCAAATATAAATTTGGTCACAGCGAATATAGCAAAGTTACGCCGGATGAAATAATGAGCGGTGATTTCAAAGATTTGGATGAAGAAGCAATGATTACTGAATTATTGCTCGACGCGATGGAATATAATGGTGATACGACAGCCGAAATTTTTACCGTCGTCAAAGCATTTGAAGGATATAACTATAATGTTTACAGCCGACAAAACGGAAAATGGACAAAGGTTTTTGAGGGTTATAACTACCATTGCGCGTATTAAATTTTTTAAAGGGAACGAGACAAGGTTGAGAACAAAGAGTAAAAAATGAAAGATTATAAAAAACCGACTGATGAAGAACTGCGGCTGAAATTAACGCCGATGCAATATGAAGTAACGCAAAATGACAGCACTGAACCACCGCATCGCAACGAATATTGGGATAATAAAGAAGCGGGTTTGTATGTGGACATTGTTTCAGGCGAGCCTCTATTTAGTTCGTTTGAAAAATTTGATTCGAGCTGCGGCTGGGCAAGTTTTTACAAACCGCTCGAAGCCGAAAACTTTGTTGAAAAGGTTGACAGTAAATTCGGTATGCGCCGCACGGAGGTTCGTTCAAAAAACGCTGACTCACACCTTGGACATGTGTTTAACGACGGACCGAGCGAACTCGGCGGGATGCGCTACTGTATGAACTCGGCTTCGATGCGCTTTATTCCCGTCGAAAAGTTGGAAGAAGAAGGCTATGGCAAGTATCTTTCACTGTTTGAAGAAAAATAAAACAAACGACAAAACAATCCAAATGAAAAACAAATTTTTTGGTGATAAGAAAATTGTCGTTTTAATAATTTTCGGTAGCCTTATTTCGCTGATTCTCGTTCCGCCGAAAGCAACTTTGCAAACATCAGACGATAAATCAAAACCATTTCCGATCAGGCGGCAGGAATCGTCCGAGACTTGGCGACGCGGCGGTGAAGCCGCGATTCAGCGAATAAAGAACACCAGGAAATTTAACGAACACGCCAAAAATGTAATTTTATTTATCGGCGACGGAATGGGAATCACGACCCTGACGGCATCGAGGATTTTGGAAGGACAGCTCCGCGGCGAAAGCGGTGAGGAGAACTTTTTGAGTTTTGAGCAATTTCCGAATGTCGCGTTGTCCAAGACATACAGCGTTAATCAGCAAACATCGGATTCCGCGCCGACGATGACAGCCATAATTTCCGGAATCAAAACCGACGAAGGAATTATATCGGTTAATCAAAACGTCGTTGCCGGCGATTATCGAACCGTCAAAGGCAACGAAACAAAAACGCTTCTCGAGATGGCAGAGCAAGACGGTAAATCAACCGGCGTAGTAACAACTGCGCGGTTAACCCACGCTACTCCCGCCGCGTGTTACGCACATTCAGCCCACCGCGATTGGGAAGCGGACGCGAATTTACCGGCGGACGCGCGACAAAATAATTCTCCGGACATCGCTCGTCAACTCATCGAATTTCCATACGGCGACGGGTTGGAAGTCGCGCTCGGAGGCGGACGCGCAAAATTTGTTTCTAATCAAATTAACGACCCCGAATACCCGGATAGAAAGGGCGAAAGGCTCGACGGGCGCGATTTGCCGAAGGAATGGACAACGAAATATAAAAACTCTGAATATGTCTGGAATAAACAGCAATTTGATTTGATTGATACAAAAAAGACGAAACATCTTTTGGGACTTTTTGAAACTTCTCATCTGCAATACGAATTTGACCGTAAAAGCGACAAAAGCGGCGAACCTTCTTTATCCGAGATGACGACGAAGGCAATTGACATCGTTTCGCAAAACAAAAAAGGCTATTTTTTAATGGTTGAAGGCGGACGCATCGATCACGCTCATCATGACGGCAATGCCTTTCGCGCTTTGACCGATACGATTGAATTATCCAACGCCGTTCGCGCGGCTCTCTCGAAAGTGAATTTGAATGATACTTTGATAATTGTCACCGCTGACCACAGTCACACTTTTACAATGGCTGGTTACCCGATTCGCGGTAATAACATTTTAGGTTTAGTGCGGGAAGTTGACAATAAAGGGATAGCGGAAGAAAAATTTACGGATGATAAAAATAAACAACCTTTCACGACGCTCGGCTACGCTAACGGCAAAGGTCACCGCGGCGGCTCTCGCCCGAATTTATCACAGGAATCCGTCTTAAATCCAGATTATAAACAGGAAGCCACAGTTCCTTTGTCATCTGAAACGCACGGCGGCGAGGATGTAGCGATTTTCGCCAATGGCGCCGGTTCGAATCTTGTGCAAGGCGTGATGGAAGAAAACTGGATATTTTACGTGATGAAGGAAGCATTACGAATAAAGTAAACAGTTAAGAGTCAACAGTTACCAGTTATTAACAGATAATGACTGCAAAACGCTGACTGCAAGCTGCTAAATGCTAACTTTATAACTGTTGACTGTTGAGATGAAAATAGTTTTTATGGGAACTCCGCTCGCGGCTGTTCCCAGTCTGCAAAATCTTTTGAGAAGCCAACACGAAGTTGTCGCCGTCTGGACGCAGCCTGACCGACCTGCGGGAAGAGGCAATAAATTGACTGCTCCGGCGGTTAAAGAATTCGCGGTGGAAAATAAATTAAATGTTTTTCAGCCGTTAAAAATAAAAAATCAGGAAGCGCTCGAACTTTTCGCGTCTCACAAAGCGGATGTCGCAATCGTCGTGGCATACGGAAGAATTCTCCCGCCGAGTTTTCTCGAAGCTTTTCCAAAGGGCGCGATTAATGTTCATTTTTCGCTTTTGCCGAAATATCGCGGAGCCGCGCCGGTCAATTGGGCGATTGTTAACGGCGAAACAAAAACGGGCGTAACGACAATGCGGATGGATGCCGGACTTGACACCGGCGACATTCTTTTGCAAACCGAAACTTTGATTAACACTGAAGAAAATGCGATTGATTTAATGGCGAGGCTGTCATTTGAAGGGGCGAATTTGCTGATCGAAACATTGGAAAGTTTAGAAACAATTACTCCGCGCGGACAATATGAAGCGGATGCCAGTTACGCGCCGATGCTTTTCAAAGAAGAAGGGCATATTGATTGGAGTTCAAAAGCCGAAACAATTGTTAATCATATTCGCGGATTTCAGCCGTTTCCAACTTCGTATTCATTTTTTCAGGACAAAAAGATTACCATTTTTTCAGCTTGCGTTTATCAGTTATCAGTCAGCAGTGACCGATTAACGGATGATTTTCTGATTGAAAACGGAACAATTTTAGAGGCGAAAGGTGATGACTTGATAGTAACTTGCGGAGAGAATACGGCTCTGCGGCTGCTTGAAATTCAAGTAGAAGGAAGAAAAAGAATGAAGGCGCGTGATTTCTTAAACGGCGTGCAAATTCAAATCGGAGAAAAACTTGGATAAAACAAACTCAAAAATCCAAAATCCAAAATCCAAAATCCAAAATCGAAATGTTTCTCCCGCCAGAATTGCCGCTTTTGAAATTTTAAAAAAAATCGAGACAGAAAATTCATTTACGTCGGTTTTGCTTCCCATCTATGAAGCGGACTTGCAAACAAAAGATCGCGCTCTGTGTCACGAGTTATCGCTCGGAGTTTTAAGAAATCAAATTTATCTTGACAAAGTGATCGAGTTTTTATCCGGTAAAAAAAATGAAAAACTTGATTTGGCTGTGCTTCTATCGCTCCGAATCGGACTTTTTCAAATATTGCTGCTCGATAAAATTCCGGCGCACGCGGCAATCAACGAATCTGTCAATCTTGTTTATAGAGCGAAAAAGCGTTCGGCGGGCAATTTTGTCAACGCAATTTTGCGCCGCGCGACGCGCGAGAAAATCGAACTTGAATTCGCTGATGAAATAGACGAAATTTCCATCAAAACATCGCATCCGCGTTGGCTTTGTGAAAAATGGATTGAGCAATTCGGTTTAGAAGAAATGGGGAAATTAGTCGCTGCAAATAATAAATCGCCGGGTTTAATTTTCAGGCTAACAAAAAAGTCCGATGAAAACACATTTGCCGCTCTTTCCAAAATCGGCTTGGAGATTAGCGAAGCGGAATTTGTAAATGATGCGTGGAAAGTTTCAAAATCAAACGAAGTTCTGAGGCTTTTTGCTGAGTCGGGAAAAATTTATTTTCAGGACGAAGCCTCGCAACTCGTTGGACAGATGTTAAATTTGCAGGAAAATGAAAGTTTTATAGACGTTTGCGCCGCGCCGGGAAGCAAAACAACTTTTATTAACAGCAAACGGCATACGGGAAATACTAAATTGTTTGTGGCAGGCGATTTCTACGAGCATCGCATCAGAAGTTTGCGGGAAAATTGTATTCGGCTGGACGCGCAAAACATTGAATTCGTTCGTTATGATGCCGAAAAATCGATGCCTTTTGCCGATGCGAGCTTTGATGTGATTTTGTTAGACGCGCCGTGTTCCGGAACGGGAACAATTCGCCACAATCCTGAAATTCGATATTTTCTGAAGCCGTCCGATTTTATAGAGTTAAGCGAAAAACAACTTAACATCCTAAAGAATGCATCAAAACTTCTTGTAAAAGGCGGCAGGTTAATTTATTCGACCTGCTCGCTCGAGCGCGAAGAAAATGAATCAGTAGTTGAAAATTTTTTGCGCGGCGCCACTAATTTTCGAAAAGTTTTACCGAATGTGTCTGAAAGATTTTTAACCGCTGAAAATTTTGCACGGACGTTTCCCGGACGAGATGGCACGGATGGCTTTTTTATTGCCGTTTTTGAAAAAGTCTGACTATCTGTTAAAGTTGAGAAAATTTTGATTGGGTTAGATTCTAAGAAATTAGTCGATTTCATCTCATATCTTAAATTTTGAAAGTTTGCAAAATTAAATTGTGAGTTTTATTAAACAAGGCGCGTCAGCGTTTGGAAAATTAATCATTGTTATTGCCCTTGCCGGAACTTTTTTGGCGGGAGCGGCGGGCGCGGTTTATTTAGCGCTTCAGGGCGAGGAATTAAAAGTTCCCGAAATTGTCGGGAAGAATTTTGTTGAAAGCGAAAAAGAACTTGCCGGAATGGGTTTGAGAATAAAAAGAAGAGCCGACCGCTTCAGTACGGAGAAACCGAACACCGTTTTAGAACAATTGCCAAAACCCGGCGACACGGTAAAAACCGGACAGATGATTCTTGTCGTGACCAGCAAAACAAATCCGGAAGGCGACGAAGCTCCGGTTACATTGAAAAAAAGTACTGAAGCCGAAGAAGCAAATGAGAGCGAAAAAATCGAAGAATTAATTTCCGATAAACCGAAAAAAACAAATAAAGCCAATCAAAATTCTGCCAACAGCAGTAAAAAGAAAGTTTCGACGACTCGCGACGTGATCAAAGATAAAACAAATTCAGATTCCGGCAACGGTAATTCAAATAAAACAAATTCCAATCCAAGTGATAGTTCCGGCGTGGATAAAATTAATAAAAACACTTCGACAAACCCAGTCGGCAAACCGTCGAATCCGCCAAATACCGATAAGTCAAATCCAGTTTCCAACGATAAAACAAAGAGCAGTGAAGATGCGCGTCCGCGCAAAACTCCGAAGCCTTAGAAGCGTGCAACCGGATAGTTTTTTTTGGCAACAAAGTAGCGAATAATAATTTCTTAAATAAGAGATAATTGGTGAATGTTTGAACTAGCTCCTTCAATATTATCGGCGGATTTTACCAGATTGGCGGAAGCAATCCAAGCAGTCGAAGCGGGCGGCGCGACCATTCTGCACGTTGACGTGATGGACGGGCATTTTGTCCCGAATATTACAATCGGTCTGCCAGTGGTTAAAGCTATCCGGCAGGTGACAAACTTAAAGATTGATACACATCTGATGATTGCCGAGCCGAGCCGTTACGCTGAAAAATTTGTCGAAGCGGGCGCGGATATGGTTTCAGTTCACATCGAAACGGATGCGCATCTGCAGCGAACTTTAGTTGGAATCAGGGAAGCGGGCGCGCAATCGGGGATCGCGATTAATCCGGCAACGCCGCTTGTCGCTTTGGAAGAAGCTTTGCCGTTTGCCGATTACGTGGTATTAATGTCGGTTAATCCGGGCTTCGGCGGGCAAAAATTTATTCATACCTCGGTCGATAAAATAATTCGACTTCGCCAAATGATTTTAACGCGCGGTTTGCAGACCAGAATTGAGGTTGACGGCGGAGTTGATGCGAGTAACATTGCGAAAATGATTGAGTCAGGCGCGGAGATAATTGTTTCCGGAACCGGTGTTTTCGGCAAAGGAAAACCGATTGAAGCGGTTAAGCAATTAATCGAAGCCGCCACCGTCTGGGTTTAAGAACAGTCAACAGTTATCATTTTTTGGCTAATTGTTTTTTGGAGAATTTTATGGTTTTGAGAAAATATAAAGCACTAATTTTAAGTTTGTTTCTGATGTTCAGTTTTGTTGTTCCCGGCTTTGCGCAGGAAAAAACTCAGACCAGACCGGGCGACGGTTCGGTTTCGCAGCGTCTTGAAGTAATGCGGCAGAAAATCGAAACGATGCGCCGCTCAGTCGGTAGCGCGGCTTCGGTTTTGAAGGATGAAGATAAAGAAAAAAAATCGGACAAAGAAGATAAGAATTCGGCTGAGACTCCGTATAAGCGCTTGAAAAATTTGGAGAAAGAAGCTTCAAATTTACAATCGGAAGTTAATAGTCTGCGCGGTAAAGTTGACCGCTCCGAAAAATATGAGGTAGGCGATCTGGATGCGCTGGAGACAAACGTCAATGAATTTCAGGCGCGAGTCGATACGGCTCTGCTCGAAACTGCCAGCGCGCGCGCCAACCCGGTTTCTGATGTCGGCTCACCGCGTGAAAAAAAGAAAAAGAAAAAGTTTCTGGGAATTTTCGGCGGCGGAACTGATGAATACGAAGAATTAATCGGAACTGTGACGCCGGGACGTGACCGCGTACTTTTTATTGAAGCGACGAAAAATGTTCGTAAAAACAATTACGATGTCGGTCGGCTTCTTTTTCAAAATATTATCACAACTTACCCGGATTCGCCTTATCTGCCGATGGCAAAACTTGCCAGCGCCGACAGTTTCTATCTGGAAGGCTCGACCAGCGCCCTGATTCAGGCGGGGGCAGGATACCAGGAGTGGCTGACATTCTTCCCCACCCATCCGCTTGCCGACCGCGTTCTGCTGAAAATTGCCGAATCGCAGATGCGTCAAATCGGACTGCCCGACCGTGACGCGAGTTCCGCTAAAAAAGCCGAACAGCGACTCCGGGCTTTGCTTCAGCAGTATCCAAATTCAATATTAAAAAATGAAGCGAATCAACGGCTCGAACAAGTTCAGGACAATCTCGGGCTTCATAATCTATACGTCGCCAATTATTATTACAAGCTTTCGGTTGACCAAAAAAAGGGCGGACTCAAAGGCGCGCAATCGCGTTATCGTGAAGTTTTAGCAAAGTATCCGAATTTTAGTTTTATGGACGAAGTGCTTTTCAAACTCGCCGTCACATATCAAATCGAAGAAGAAACAGATCAGGCGGCAAAGTACTTTCAACAACTGGTGCGCGATTATCCAAACAGCGATTATGTCGAAAAGGCAAAAGAACAGCTTGAATTAATCGGCGCAAGTGTGCCGCAGGCAAATCCTGAGCGAATGAAGACGCTTCCGCCGGACAAGAAATCGTTTTTCGCAAATTTCAAGAATGAGCTGTTTGGCATTTATCCGATGACCATCGATAATGACGGCGTTTTGATGACCGATAATTTTGATAAAACAAAGTTTGAACTGATTGATCAGGTAATTGAAAATCAGGGTGATATCAATGCTTCACAAATTCCAAAATCCCTGACGACCATTATTTCTCAGCGGCAGGTTGAGCCGCAAAAGTAAAAAACGAAATTTTTCGTCAGCTATGCTCTAAGTTTAAATACTATAGAAGAGATTTCAAAAAATATTTTAATGAAAAGTAATAATTTTATTATCGTCGTTTTTTCACTCGCCTGTAGCGCATCAGCAGTGTTTGCCCAAAACAGTCCTTCCGCACAGAAGCCGATACAGCCCAACGCGGGTCCGAAAGTTTCCGAAATAATTTTAAAAAATCTCGCGCAGGCGCGTCAAAAGTCAGAAATTCCGCGTGAGCAGCGTGAGCAGGCATACGCAAAACTGCTTGAAGGGCAGCGATATATTTGGATGTCTCAACACACTCGTTCACAGGCAGCCAGGATGCAAAATGCCCGCCTCGCGTCACAGGCTCTGCAGAAGGCTATAGAATTAAACCCAACCTTGTCGGAAGCTTATACAGCATTGGCTGATTTAACGAGAAATACGCCCCCGTTTGACATTACAGCAGTTGACGAAGCAATTATACTGGCTGAAATAGCCGTTAAAGTTCAACCGAACAATTTTGGCGGGCATCAAATTCTGGCACAACTTTATACTTTGAAGAGTAATTTAAATCGAGGAATTCTTGATCCGATATTTACGCAGAAAGCAATCAAAGAATGGCAGGAAATCGTCCGCCTTGATCAGCGTAACGCGGAAGCTCACGCTTTTTTGAGCGAATTCTACGCTCGTACCAGAAAAAATGACGAACAAATAAGCGCTTTAAAAAACTGGCTGGCATCGGCTCCGCCTTTGAGAAATGGATTTTACGGGCAAGTCTTTCAAACCGAAAACCTTTCGCCGGAATCGGCGTCGGTCAAGTTGGGCGCGGCTTTAATTCGAGCCGGTCAGACAGCGCAGGCGGTGGAAATTTTAAGCCAGGCAGTTGCCGATGAACCGTCCAATACGGAAGTTGTCGAATTGCTTCTCGAAGCGCTTGAAATGGCGGACGCCGGTACATCTGCAAAAGCAGTTCAGGCGTTGCAGCAGGCGCTTTATTCCAATCCGGAAAATCCGAAATTAATCGCGGCTCTGGCGCAAATCAAAGCGCGCACCGAAAAACCTGCGCCGAAATAATAAAAGATAATAATGAAAAATTAAATATCTGAAATGAAGCAATTCAAATTTGCTTCATTTTTTTTTGTTTCTTATGCTTGAACAATGTCGTCCAAATTTTTTTCGATTCCGTCGTTCGCTAAAATAAATTTGTCTCTGCGTATCCTGGGCAAGCGCAACGATGGGTTTCACGAGCTTAGCACGATTTTTCAGACAATTTCTCTGCACGATAATCTGACATTTTCGGAAGATTCTGAATTGATTTTAACGTCTGATACGAAAAAAATCCCGCTTGACGAACGAAATTTGATAATTAAAGCCGCCAAATTATTAAAAGAAAAATACGGGATAAAAATGGGGGCTAAAATTAATCTGGAAAAAAACATTCCCGCGCCCGGCGGACTCGGCGGCGGTTCGTCAAATGCCGCCATCGCTTTGCTCGGACTCTCCAAACTCTGGGAAATAGAGATTGATTTTGTAAATCTGTTGGAGTTGGGGGAACTCCTCGGATCGGACGTTCCATTCTTTTTTTACGGCGGAACGGCAATCGGGACGGGACGCGGCACGAAGATTTTTCCGCGCCAAGAAATAAACGAACGAAATATGTTGATTGTCACGCCCGCTGTCGATGTGTCGACTGCTGACGCTTTTGGAGGTTTGAATGCGACACACTTGACAAACAATAGCTCAAAAACTATTCTTCAAATTTGCCGTTACGAGGCGGAATTGATGCTATTACAGCAGTCATCAATGAAAAATGATTTTGAAGAAATTGTTTTCAAACTCGAACCGGAAATTGAGCGCGTAAAAAAAAGTCTCATTTCAAGCGGGGCAAAAACAGCATTGATGTCCGGCAGCGGAGCGAGTGTTCTTGCTATATTTGAAAATGAAGTACGGTTGCAAAGCGCATTGTATAATTTGAAAACCGAACGAGATTGGCGCGTTTTTCCTGTAAAAACAGTTTCGCATCCGATTTATATTGAGTCGCTGAAATACTTTGATAGTTTGCTTCAAAAAGATTGCTAATTTCAATGGGGCGTAGCCAAGTGGTAAGGCACCGGGTTTTGGATCCGGCATTCGTAGGTTCGATCCCTCCCGCCCCAGCCATTCTAAATACGACGGGCAGCTTTTAAAAAAAGAAGCTGCTCGTCATTTATTTATATTTTGCAGAGAAGATGAGCGTAACAGGCAATATCAAAGTGTTTTCAGGCAATGCGCACATCAAATTAGCCGAAGAAATTTGCCACCATTTAAGTTGTGATTTAGGAAAATCAAATATTGGCAGGTTTTCCGACGGCGAATTTAATTATCAGATCGGAGAAAATGCGCGCGGCGCCGATGTTTTTTTGATTCAGCCGACGTGTCCACCTTCTGACCAGAATTTAATGGAATTGCTGATTATGCTTGACGCTTTTCGGCGCGCGTCGGCGGAAAGGGTAACGGCGGTTATTCCGTATTTTGGTTACGCGCGTTCCGACAAAAAAGACCGTCCGCGAGTTCCGATTGCCGCAAAACTTATTGCCAATTTGATTGTCGCGGCTGGCGCGGAACGTGTTTTAACATTTGATCTGCACGCTTCGCAAATTCAAGGATTTTTTGACGTGCCCGTTGACCATCTTTACGCGGCTCCAGTTATTGTTGATTATTTTCAGCAAAACCCAATTGAAGATTTAATTGTCGTCGCGCCGGACACGGGCGGCGCCGAACGCGCGAGGGCTTATGCCAAGCGTCTGAATACGGGTTTGGCATTGTGCGACAAGCGGCGCGAAAAAGCGAATGTTGCTGAAGTGATGAATATTGTCGGTGATGTACAAAATAAAAATTGTTTGATAATTGACGATATGTGCGACACGGGCGGCACAATCTGTAAAGTTGCGGAAGCGCTTTATCAGAGCGGCGCGAAAAATATCTATGCCTGTTTCACACACGCGGTTTTGTCCGGGAAGGCAACTGAGAATTTGAGCAATTCACATTTGAAAAAAATTATTGTTACAAATACAATTCCGTTGTGTGAGAAGGGGCAAAAACTTAGGGAAGAAGGACGCATCGAAGTTTTAAGCATTGCCAAACTGCTTTCCTCGGGCATCAAATCAATTCACGATGAAACAAGTGTTTCGTCACTTTTTATATAGTTTTATTCGAAGGTAAGGTCAAAAATTATGGCAGAGAAAGTTATTGTAAAAGCTGAAGTAAGAACGAATCGCGGAAAAAACGACGCGCGTCGCCTGCGGGCGGCAGGGAGAGTTCCACTTATTGTCTATGGAGGCGGTGCGGAAACTATCGCGGCTTCGGTAGCGATTAAGGATTTAGCAGCTATTCTGCGCTCAGATTCCGGTCAAAACACAGTTTTCTCGCTTGACGTGGCGGACGGCGGCGCAAGCGATGTGATGTTTCACGACCGACAGATTGATCCGCTCAGGGGGCGGCTAGTTCACGTCGATCTGCGTCGATTGACAAAGGGCGAAAAAATCGAAGTCACCATCGCTATTCATTTGATCGGCGAAGCAATCGGTTTGAAGGAAGAAGGCGCGATACTAAATCAGCAATTACGCGAAATCAAAGTTTTATGCGAGCCGAGCAAAATCCCCGAATTTATTGAACTGGATGTGACAAATTTGGAAATGAATGAATCGCTCCACGTCTCTGACCTCCAGGTTGGCGAGGGGATTGAAATGCACGAGGAGCCTGAAACGGTCGTCGCGTCAGTTGTGTTAGTCAAAGAAGAAGACCTCGAACCGGCACCTGAAACTGATGCCGCCGAACCTGAACTGGTTGGCGACAAGGCTGATGAAGACGCTTCTGAAACCGAGTAAATCAGAGGTTTTTTAGAAGGCGGAGGAAACTTCTATTGTTTATAGAGTATGAATTCGCTTTCTGAAAAACACTGGATGATTATCGGTTTAGGAAACCCGG
The DNA here is from genome assembly GCA_013813755.1 of Acidobacteriota bacterium. GTDB lineage: Bacteria > Acidobacteriota > Blastocatellia > Pyrinomonadales > Pyrinomonadaceae. The sequence goes on from JACCRD010000079.1 coordinate 12,695, forward strand.
GTTCGCCTTATGAGAAAACGCGCCACAATCTCGGCTTTATGCTGATTGATTTTCTGGCGCGGCAAACTGGCGCTTTGGTTAAAAGAGAAGAATGTCGGGCAATAGTCGGTCGCGCGAAATTTGAAAATCAGATAGTTGAACTTGTTAAACCGCAAACTTTTATGAATTTAAGCGGTGAAGCGGTCAGCTGTTTGTTAAAAAAGGAAATCCGAAGCGCGGAAAAACTAATTGTTGTAACGGATGATTTAGCTTTACCGCTCGGGAAAATCAGGCTCCGTCCAAAGGGTTCGGCAGGCGGACATAACGGTTTAAAATCAATTAGTAATTTGTTGAAAACGCAGGATTATATTCGTCTGCGAATCGGTATCCAGCCGGAACATCCGATCAGCCAAACTAAACAATTTGTGCTGGAGAATTTTTCTAAAACAGAATTTGAAATTGTCAATAAAGTTTTAGAGCAGAGCGCCGAAGCGATTCGAGCCGTCTTGTCTGACGGAATTGAAAAAGCGATGGCAAAGTTTAACTGAAGATAGAAAGCGGAAAAACGAAAATTGACAAGCAGATTTAGATTTTTCCATTTGCCGCTATCCATTTTCTATTAATTAACCCTTCTTGCTTCATTCAATAGAAATGAGGCTAGACGAGCCAAAAGGAGGACAGAGCATTGGCAGAAAAAAGAACGTATGAAGTAATGTATGTCGCCGCTGCAGATACGCCGGACGAGGACATCGCAAAACTAAACGAAACTATTGAACAAATAGTTGATAAAGAGGGCGGCACAATCGTTAAAACTGAAGATATGGGACGACGAAAACTCGCCTACCCGATCAATAAAAAAACTGAAGGTTACTATGTTTTATTTGAAATTGAAGGTTCCGGTCAGGAAATTGCCGAACTAGAACGTCGAATGCGGGTCAACGACGCGTTTTTGCGTTATTTAACCGTGCGCGTGGATGAAGAACGCAAGACCGCCGATAAATTTCAAGCCAAACGCGATAAGCGACAGGCTCGGAGAAATGAGCGGAATGGCAATGCAAATGAGTCGAACGCATCGGAGGATGCCCTCGATAATCAATAAAGGGAGCGATAGACAATGGAAAACAAAATTAAAACGGATACTGATGAAGTAAAAGATATTGATTTGGGCGATGATCAAAGAAATGATCGAGTGGCTGCCGCCGCCGCGCCGCCGCGTCGTTACCAACGCCGTCGGCAAGGTCAGTATGTTCCTGATTATGTTGATTGGAAGGACGTAGATTTTTTAAAGCGATTTATACCGGAAGGCGGCAAAATTATGCCCAGACGTATTTCCGGCGTGACGGCGAAAGATCAGCGCCGGGTTGCGCGCGCAATTAAAAGAGCGCGTATAATGGCTTTGATACCTTACGTTTCAGACTAAACCTTGGGAGGAATTATTTTATTATGGCAACCACAACCATTCTTTTACGTGAAGATATAGAAAATCTGGGCGGACGCGGTGAAATCATCAAAGTCAAAGCCGGATTTGCAAGGAATTTTTTGCTTCCGCAAGGCAAAGCGTCTTTAGCCACCAAGGGAAATGTTAAACAGATTGAACTTGAACGCTCTTCGCTTTTGAAAAGATCGGCGCATGAAAAATCAACCGCCGACGCGCAGGCTGAACAAATGAAAGGTCTTGAGCTTGTTTTTGAACGCAAGGCGGGCGAAACAGGAACTCTTTTCGGTTCCGTGACAACAATGGATATTGCCGAGGCTCTGCAGGCAAAAGGTTATGAAATTGATCGCCGAAAAATCGTTATGAAAGATGCGATTAAGGAAACGGGCGATTACACGGCGCAGGTCAAGCTGCACCGTGAAGTTACTCTTGATATTCCTGTTTCAGTAACTGCTGAGGGTGGCGCGACGAACGCAGGTGACGCGAAAGCTGAAAAGTCTTCGAAAGCGGCAAGTGCGCCGGATCAATCAGATTCACCCGATGAAAACTCACCAGCTGATTCTGAAAGTTAATAAAAACGGGCAGGAATAAACTGCAAAAAATCTTTGTTTGTTCACCCGGTTTGTAGTAGCATCAAGGCTATAAGTTTGATTAAAAACTTATAGCCTTTTTTCTATCAAAAACAAAAAATCGTTTACAATAATAAAATGTTGATTTGTAAATCGGTATTTTATTTCCGGTTCTTAAAATGGCGACACCCGAACAATATCTCGAAAAACCGCTTCCTTCCAGCCCCGAAAGCGAACGTGTGATTTTAGGCGCCATCCTCCTCGACAATCAACTTATCTCGCAGGCTATCGAGCATTTATCAAAAGACGATTTCTATTCGCCTCTGCATCGCCGAATTTTTAACGCGATGATGTCTTTGTTTGAGCGTTCCGAGCGGATTGACCCGATTTTAATTGGCGAAGAACTTAAAAAAGACGGCGCGATCGATTCAATCGGCGGAATTGCCGCAATTACCAATTTAACTTACGGACTGCCGCATTTTTCCGACATTTTAGATTATGCGAGAATTGTCAAAAGCAAAGCGACAGTCAGAAATCTGATTAAAGTCTGCAATCAAATAACGAGTGAAGCACTGGCTGAAGAAGAAGAATCGGAAATTATTCTCGACCACGCCGAGCAGATGATTTTTGCTCTTGCAGACGAAAGGACGAGACAGGGTTTTGCTCACGTCAAACCGATCGCCGAAACTGTTCTGGCAAAAGTACAGGAATATGCCAAACGCGAAACTCACGCCTTAACCGGTCTGGCAACAGGCTTCCGCGAACTCGATCAGATGACTTCCGGTTTGCAAAAAACTGATTTGATCATCGTTGCCGCGCGTCCATCAATGGGAAAAACTGCTCTTTGTCTCACATTGGCGCAGAACGCGGCGATTTTAGAAAAAGCGGTGGTGGCGGTTTTTTCGCTCGAAATGTCAAAAGAACAATTGGTGATGCGTATGCTCAGTTCCGAAGCGAGAGTGGACGCGCATCGGTTCCGCACCGGTTATTTGACGCGCGATGAGTGGGGAAGACTGGCGCAGTCAATCGGGACGCTTTCGGAAGCAAAGATATTTATTGACGACACGCCCGGAATCTCCGTAATGGAAATGCGCGCCAAAACTCGCCGTCTCGTGGCGGAACAGAAAAAACTCGACCTTATTGTCGTCGATTATATGCAGTTGATGTCTGGCTCGCGGCGCACTGAATCCCGGCAGCAGGAAGTTTCGCAAATCTCCAGGGAACTCAAAGGTTTGGCAAAAGAATTAGACGTGCCGGTCGTTGCGCTCTCGCAGCTTTCCCGCGCGCCCGAAGCTCGTAACCCGCCAAAACCTTTAATGTCAGATTTGCGCGAAAGTGGTTCTATTGAACAAGATGCGGACGTTGTAGCCTTTATTTATCGCGAAGAATATTATAAGCAATCTGAAGAAAATGCGGGCGTTGCCGAAATTCTTATTTCAAAACAGCGCAATGGTCCAACCGGCTCGATAAAGCTGGCGTTTTTGAAGGAATTTACACGATTTGAAAACTATTTTGGAGAGTGAAAAATGAGTGAAGATTTACGTTTCCCGATTGGTAAATTTGATAAAAGTATTGAAATCACGGCGAAGATTCGGCAGCAGTTGACACAAATAATTGCCGAGCTACCGGAAAAAATTAATTCTGCAACGAAAAGTTTAAGTGATGCGCAGCTCGACACGCCGTATCGTCCCGGAGGCTGGACTGTTCGGCAAACCGTTCACCACATCGCTGACAGTCATCTAAATTCGTTTCTCCGTTTTAAGCTCGCTTTGACGGAAGACGTGCCGACGATTCGTCCCTATTTTGAAGATCGCTGGGCGGAACTCGCCGATAGCCGGATGCCGATTGATGTTTCGATAAAAATTATTGAGGGAATCCACGCGCGCTGGACGAATCTTTTGGAATCTATGTCAGAAAAAGATTTTAATAAGCAATTAAATCATCCTGATTCAGGAGTTTGGACTTTGGAAAGAATGCTAGCGCTTTACGGCTGGCACAGCCGGCATCACACGGCGCACATCACCAATTTGCTGGAGAAAAACAACTGGCTCTGAGCTTGAAAAAAAGGTTTGACTTTTTAATTTTTAATTCTTAAAAATAATTTAGTCTTTTAAAAATCATCTGCGAGGAAAACAAAGAAATGTCCGAAGAAGCTGGACAAAGCCGTTTAGTGTCGCTCGACGTATTTCGCGGAATGACCATTGCAGGAATGGTCTTAGTTAATAATCCGGGAACCTGGAGCGCAATTTATCCGCCGCTCAAACACGCTGAATGGCACGGCATAACCCCGACCGATTATATTTTTCCTTTTTTTCTTTTTATTGTCGGCGTGGCGATTCCGCTCGCTCTCGGCAGACGGGTTGAACAGGGCGGAATTACAAAAGAAGTTTACCTGAAAATTTTTCGCCGGACGGCTCTGATTTTTTTGCTTGGACTTTTTCTCGCCGCTTTTCCGTATTTTGATTTTTCCACTTTGAGAATTCCCGGCGTTTTGCAGAGAATCGCTATCTGTTATCTAATTACTTCTTTAATTTTTATCCGAACTGATTGGAAACAGCAAACGCTAATCGGTATTGGATTACTGTTTTTGTATTGGGCTTTGATGACTTTAATTGCCGTTCCGAATTGCGACGCGACGACAATAGATGACAAAGCTTGTAATTTGGCGGCATACGTTGACCGCACAATTTTTGGTGAAAATCATATCTGGCGTTCTGCAAAAGTATTTGACCCGGAGGGAATTCTTTCAACTATTCCCGCGGTGGTAACGACGATCTCAGGAGTCTTAACCGGTACTTGGCTCAAATCAAAACGCGACAATTTAGAAAAGGTCGCCGGAATGTTTTTCTTCGGAATCGGTTTGACCGTTACAGGTTGGATTTGGCACTCATTTTTTCCAATCAATAAATCGCTCTGGACAAGCTCTTACGTTGTTTACACATCGGGGTTGGCACTTCTTTTCCTCGGGTTTTGCTTTTATTTGATTGATATAAAAAACTACAAAAAATGGACAAAACCTTTTGTCATCTTCGGAGTTAACGCGCTGGCGCTTTTTGTATTTTCGGGATTGCTGTCTAAAATTTTAGGAATTATTAAAATTACAGATATAGCGGGGAAACAAACTTCTTTGCAGGGCTGGATTTTTCAAAATGGTTTTCTGTCGATTGCCGAACCAATTAATGCATCGCTTTTGTTTGCCTTAACTTATATATTATTTTGGCTGCTTCTGATGTGGCTTTTGTACAGAAAACGAATTTATATCAAAGTTTAATGCAATCGAAATAAATATCTCTTAACGAAAAATCTGCCATTTTACACTCTTTATTTTGAGGCATTGGCGTTTCTGTCCGCCTCCGATTTATATTTATCAAGCATTTGTTTGAACTCTCGACAATTTTTAGCCATCGCCGCCGTGTCGCCCGTATGTTCGGCGAGAGATTTCTTGAAGCTTTCACGAATTTTATTGAGCGCGTATCCGCGCGCCGCTTTAGTCACAAAATCTTCGTCTTCCGATTTCGTTTGATCAGCAAAAAAATCTAAAATTTCATCGCATTCGGGAACACCGATTTTTTCTTTGCCGATGTCAGCATTGATTGCTTCATCGGTTAATGATTTGTTGCCGGAAGCAGACGAATTATCGCCGGATGAGGAATTAGTAAATGGATTGAAAGTGCTGCAGCCTAAAGTAACAGTTAAAAGAATAAAAAGTACGGCGGCAAAGTGATTCTTATTTTTCATAGCTTTTTAAGACACTAATTTTTCGTTCAAAAAGAAACGTTTTGGTTTAGCGATTTTCACGCCGTTTCTAAGTTAGCAAATTTCTCAATCAATTTTTTCTGTCCGAAGCCCGGAAAACTGATTGTTAATTTAACGTTGTCGCCGGTTCCTTCCCGCCGCAAAACTAAACCTTTGCCGTATTTAGCGTGACGGACATGCGAGCCGGGAGAAAAACCATTTTCTATTTTGGATTTTGGATTTTGGGTTGTGGATTGGTCTGTGGCTTGCGCCCGTAATTTGTCAAAACCGGCGAGTGGCTTGGGTGAATTTGAAGCAGGATTTTCCGCTTTTTTGGATTTGAAAAATTCGGCAATCGCGTCAGTACTGTTATAAGTTTTTCCGGCGTAAGTTGAACGCGGTTTTTCGGTTTCAACTTCTCCCTTTAAGATTTGGGCGGCGCGTTTACTGTTTTTGACATTCGAATTTCTGGCAAATGAAAGCCAAGAAGCGCCGCGCGACAAATCCTGAATCATCTCAAGCGGCATTTCATTGAGAAACTGCGAAGGCTCCGCCGTCATTTCCTCGCCGTAAACGCGGCGGCGCATTGCGTGCGTGACATACAAAATCTTTTCAGCGCGGGTTATGGCGACATACGCCAGGCGGCGTTCTTCTTCGAGTTCGTTCGGGTCATTGATACTTCGGGCGTGGGGGAAAATTCCGTCTTCGAGTCCGACCAGAAAAACTACGGGAAACTCAAGACCTTTTGCCGAATGAACGGTCATCATCGTGACGGCGGCATTCCGGTCAAATTTGTCCATATCGGACGAAAGCGCGGCGTGATCGATAAAATCGCGCAAACCGTTGTCTTCGGCTTTGTCATAATCCACCGCCGCGTTGACGAGCTCTTCCAGATTCTCAAGCCGCGTCGCCGATTCGTCGGAGTTTTCAGCGCGAAGCATATTTGCGTAGCCCGTATCTTCGATCGCGGAAATAACGACTTCGGAAACTCTCCGGTCAGATTGCGAATATTCAGTTATTTTAGTGACCAGTTTTTCAATCACTTGTTTGAAAGATTTCAGGGCTTCTACGGCGCGGGCGGTTAAATTCAAAGGCTGTTCATATTTATCGCTCGTGATAATCGAAATCGCTTCCCAAAATGAAACGCCGAAATCTTTGGCGCGAAATGCTAATTCGTCGAGCGAAGTTTTGCCGAGACCGCGCGTCGGCGTGTTAATCACTCTCTGAAGAGCGATATCGTCAAACGGATTGAGCGCGAGTTTCAGATAGGCGATGACATCTTTGACTTCTGCGCGTTCGTAAAACGAAAAACCGCCGACGATGTTGTAATCAATCCTCAGACGGCGCAGCGAGTCTTCAAATACTCGCGATTGCGCGTTGGTGCGGTAGAGAATGGCTATTTTGTCTTTGGAACTGCGTCGCTGATGCTCTTCGATTTTGGAGGCGACAAAACGACCTTCATTATCCGAATCAAACGCCTGATAATAAAAAATTTTTTCGCCGCCTTCGTTATCCGTCCAGAGTTTCTTCTCTTTACGTCCCTGATTATTACTGATTATCGAGTCGGCAACATCGAGAATTGTTTGCGTTGAACGATAATTCTGCTCAAGCATAATAACTTTCGCGTTTGGATAATGTTCTTCAAACGACAAAATATTACCGATATCCGCGCCTCGAAACGCGTAAATCGACTGTGCGTCGTCGCCGACGACGCAGATATTCTGCTGTTTTTCGGTTAAATATTTATTAACGCAAATTGCAACGCGTTGGTGTCCTGATATTCGTCAACCAAAATATATTTAAATTTATTGTTGTATTTTTCGCGCACTTCCGGGACGCTTCGCAGAAGCCTGACGGTTTTGATCATTAAATCGTCAAAATCGAGAGCGTTGGCATTGTTCAGCCGTTCTTCATACATTTTATAGACACGGGCAATGGCTGCGCGCTTTTCGTCCGTGTATTCAACCCTTGAGGCGTATAATTCGTAGTCCTCGCCGCGATTTTTTGAAGAGCTGATCGAACTCTGGACGGTTCTGGCTGAAAGCTGCTTTTCATCGAGTCCGATATCTTTGACGCACGCCTTGATTACTTTTTGCGAATCACTGGTGTCGTAGATTGTAAATGATTTGGTGTAGCCTTCCTGCAGATGTTCGATGTCCTGGCGCAGAATTCGTACGCAGAGGCTGTGAAATGTCGAGATTAGGGGCGCGGACTGGAGTTTTTGACCTTTGAGAAATGTCTCGACCCGCTCGCGCATTTCGCCAGACGCTTTGTTTGTAAAAGTGACGGCTAAAATGTTATACGGCATTACGCCTTTTTCAGCGATCAAATAAACGATGCGCAAAGTAATAACACGGGTTTTTCCTGAACCCGCGCCCGCTAAAATCAAAAGCGGTCCTTCGGTTTTTTTAACGGCTTCGAGCTGCGGCGGATTTAAGCTTGATAGAATTTCCATTGTTTAGTAATCGGAATACAGAAATTAGTAAGCGGTGGCAACAGCAATTTCGGTTAAGCAAAAACTGCTCACCTATGAGTTCTTACTTTTACTTTATGAGATTTTGTATTTCCTTAAATTGTTCGTGTTTGGCATCGCGCAGAAGTTCAAACAGCGCCATTTCCACACACGACGGAACAACGCCGTTCATCTGCATTTTTCTGAGCGCGGTATCCTTGTCCTGCGCAAACCGTGAGCCGACGCAATCGTGAAGTATATGAACTTCAAACGCTTCGGTCAAAAGGTCGTGCGCGGTTTGGTTGACGCAGATATGAGTTTCGAGTCCGCACAAAACGACTTGACTTGCGCCGGTCGCCCGCAGCTTTTCGATAAATGAACTCGCGCCGCACGAACTGAACGCGGTTTTTTCGACAAACTCAAAATCAGGCGGAAGGCTAAAAAGAAGTTCTTCGGCTGTTCTGCCCAAACCTTTCGGGTACTGCTCAGTAATAATAACGGGCAGATTCAAAGCCAGAAAACCGCGCACAATTATTGAAGTCCGCGCCGCAATTATTGCAAATTCATTGATTGGATGACGAAAAGCTTCCTGCAAATCAACCACCACCAGAGCTGTTTTCCCCTTGTCTAAAATTCTTGGATGCGACATATTTATTGGTAATTTTAGAATATAAAAATTATTAGGTTTTCTTTTATTTGCTCAGCGAGCGAAAACTTAATTTCTAAGAGTTTAGCTTAACCACAGAAGCAACGTAAAGAAGACGAGCTGACGTCCAAGTGTTGTTCAAATATTTACAAATTATTATTCGCTCTAAATTAAACAGATCTGCAAAATATCCAGATGAAATTAATTAAATTTATTTTAAAAGCGAGCTTCATCTGTCTTTTGCTTGGCTTTTTTTCCACCGTCTGTTTGGCGAACGGTAAATGGATAAAAGTCAATTCAAAAAATTTTCAGCTGATCGGAAACGCCGAGGAAAAAGATATTCAGCAGGTCGGCGTGCAGCTCGAACAATTTCGGGAAGTATTTCGCCGTCTTTTAACGAATTATAATTTTATCTCACCTGT
>JACCRD010000111.1 GCA_013813755.1 Acidobacteriota bacterium
GGTTTCAGCGAATTTATTGGAGAAAATCGATTTGAAATTTAATTTAACCGGAACGCCAAAACCCGAAGATGTCGGCTTCGATGACCGCAAGGGTAGTTGGAAATTGAAATATGAATTACTGCTTTCCGACAAAAACACAATCGACGCTTTAATCTCGAAAGTATACGCGAACTGCAAGAACACCGCTGCTAATTACTCAAAATGTGTGGGGAAAGGTGAAAAAAAACTCGATAAAAAATTTAAGAAAATCGCTCTTTTCCTTTCCCGCGGCGTGTTTGTCAAAAATCCAATTTTGCCCGAAGCGCAGAGGGAAATAATCGTTCCGGTAAAATTTACGCCCGAAGTGATACGCATTTTCAACGAGGCGGCACAGTCTGCCGCAAATCCTGTTTTTCTACTGCAAATGAAAAATAGAGTGTCAGCAAAAACTTCGACCAAAAAAAAGGTCAGATACAAACAGGCAATCAGATTTCAATATCCGCTTAAATTGGTTCGGCGCGACGGTTCGTTTGAATTTTATAATGTAAATGTTTTTGGGGCGTCGTTTGAAATAGACAAGAAAAGTAATGGGGGATTTTCTTATGGCACTTTTAAAAATTGACCGAAAGCAATCACGCTCAAGAAAAACTAAAATTTTCACATTTTTTATTGCTTATTAATGTTGAAGAGCGAATGATAAAACTTTAAAAGAAATTTAAAGGTGTCGAAGCAAATAGAAACAATGTTCCTCGCGTAACTAACAAAATCGCGCGTGAACCGGGTGAGAAGGAGACAAAAATGACAGACGCGTTTGAAGAATTTTATCAAAGCTTTGAAGAGCCGGAACTGACGGCGGACGAAAAAGAATTGCTGGCGCAGATGCCGGAAATTAATGAGTTCGGTGAATCGCGCCGCAAGTTTTTGGGACACGCGGCGGCGGGCGGTCTTGGTTTATTCGCTTTGCAATTGCTGGCGCAGGAGCAAATTTTAGCCCGAATGCAGATGCCTGAAGGCGCAATGTTCGCGCCCGTCGCGGAAGAAAACGCGGTTGCCGTCCGGCTTCAGATTAACGGCATTGAAAAAACTCTCAATCTCGATTCGCGCGTGTCTCTGCTCGACGCTCTGCGTGAACGGATGGCGCTGACCGGCACGAAAAAAGGCTGCGATCAGGGGCAGTGCGGCGCCTGCACGGTGATCGTCGACGGACGAAGAGTTTTGTCGTGCCTCACTCTGACGGCAACGTGCGAAGGAAAAAAGGTGACGACAATTGAAGGTTTGGAGCAGAACGGAGAGCTTCATCCCGTTCAAGCCGCTTTTATCAAACACGACGGTTTTCAGTGCGGTTACTGCACGCCCGGACAGATATGTTCGGCAGTCGCGCTGCTCGAAGAAGCGAAAAACGGCGAAGCGAGCCACGCCACCGCAAATTTGCGAAGCAAGGCGAGAAACTTAAAATTGTCGAACGATGAAATCAGAGAACGGATGAGCGGCAACATCTGTCGGTGCGGCGCGTATCCGGGAATCGTCGCGGCAATTCAGGAAGTTCATAGCGGGCGCGAGGTGGCGGCGCAAACGTGGCGATTTGTGACAGGCGAAGAAATAGCCGCGCTTCAAACGGAGGAAAAAGTCGATGAAATCGTTTAAATACACGCGCGCCGGCGATGCGGCAAGCGCCGTTCAGACGGTTTCCGCCAACAAAGACGCGAAATTTCTGGCGGGCGGAACTAATTTGATTGATTTAATGAAGGAATATGTGATGCGTCCCGACGAATTAGTTGACATCACGCGCCTTAACCTCGCGCAAATCACATCGATCAGCGGCGGCATTTCAATCGGCGCGCTGGCGAAAAACACGGACACGGCGAATCATCCGCTCGTCAGGCAGAATTACCCTTTGCTCTCGCAGGCAATTTTGGCGGGCGCGTCCGCACAGCTGCGCAATATGGCGACGAACGGCGGAAATTTAATGCAGCGAACGCGCTGTCAATATTTTTACGATGTGACGATGCCGTGCAACAAACGCGAGCCGGGAACGGGCTGCGGCGCGCTCGAAGGCTTGAACCGAATCCACGCCATTTTCGGCTACAGCGAAAAATGCGTCGCCACGTATCCGGGCGATATGGCGAACGCTTTGTATGCGCTCGATGCGCAAGTCAAAATCAGGAGCGTGAATGGTCAGGAGCGCTTGATTCCGGTGCGGAATTTTCATCGCCTGCCGGAAAATAATCCTGAAAAAGATAATAATCTTCAGCACGGAGAATTGATTGTCGCCATCGAGTTGCCGAAAAACAATTTCGCCGACAAATCTTATTATTTGAAAGTTCGTGACCGCGCAAGTTACGCGTTCGCTTTAGTTTCCGTCGCCGTCGCATTGGAAGTGAAAAATAATCAAATCAAACAGTCACGCGTCGTTTTAGGCAGCGTCGCACACAAACCGTGGCTTTCAACAGAAACCGAATACGCTTTAAACGGTAAACCGGCAAACATTGAAATTTTTCAGAAAGCCGCGGAAATTGCGCTGAAAGATGCGAAACCACTTGCCCACAATGCTTACAAAGTTGAACTCGGAAAACGCGCGATTGTTCTTGCCTTGCAGAGAGCGATGAATGGTGGTGTTGCGTAATTGAAGAGTAGTTAAAAGTGTGATTTGAGTAGTTTGAAAAGCGAGGCTAAAAAAGAAAATGGCAAAATATATCGGAAAGGAAATGAGCCGCGTGGATGGCGTAGCGAAAGTAACCGGCAGAGCGAAATATGCCGCCGAATTTCAAGTTCCAAACATCGCTTACGGATTTATCGTGCAGAGTTCAATCGCCAAAGGCTTAATTACAGCCATTGACACCGCGGAAGCCGAAAAGCAGACGGGCGTAATTCACGTTTTTACGCACGAAAACGCGCCGAAACCCGGTCAGCCAAAAGGAACAGAAGCGAAACCGCAGACCGGCGGGCGTGAACCGGACAAATCATTTCGCGCTCTCCAGTCGAACCAAATATTTTTCAATATGCAGCCGGTCGCGCTCGTTCTCGCCGAGACATTCGAGCAGGCACGTCACGCCGCGCGGCTTGTCAAAGTTGCGTATAAAACAGAAAAGCCTTCGACTGATTTTGAAAATTCTCTTGAAAGAGCTTTTGTCCCAAATCCGGAACGCGCTCCGAAAGAAAGGGGCAAAGCAGCTCAGGCAATGAAGTCCGCGCCCGTCAAAATCGAAGCCGAATACACGATTCCGATTGAACATCACAACCCGATGGAGCCGCACGGCGCGATTGCTTTTTGGGAAAACGATAAGTTGACGATTTTTGATAAAACACAAGGCGTTTACACCGTTCGAAGGCATTTGGCAAACAGTTTTGCTATTTCTGAAGAAATGGTCAACGTCGTCTCACCGTTTGTCGGCGGCGCGTTCGGCTCGTCTTTAAGGGCGAACTATTACCCGTGGCTGGCAGCGATGGCGGCGCAGATTCTCAAGCGTCCCGTTAAATTGATTTATACGCGCCAGCAGATGTATACCGGAAACGGTTATCGTCCGCGCTCGTGGCAAAAGGTCGCGCTCGGCGCCAGCCGCGAAGGGAAATTGCAGTCAATCGTTCACGAAGCGGCGAACAACAGTTCGACGACCGAAGATTATCTGGAAAATATCAACAATTTTACGCGCTCGATTTACGCCTGTCCGAATGTCGATACGCCGCAGAAAATCGTCAAAACCGATCTGGCGACCCCTTGCGCGATGCGCGCTCCCGGCGCAGTTTCAGGAATGTTCGCGCTCGAATGCGCAATGGACGAACTCGCCTACGCGCTCAAGATTGACCCGCTCGAACTGCGCCTGATTAATTATACGGACTTAAATCCGGATAATAACAAACCGTATTCGAGTAAAGCTCTGCGAGAATGTTACCAGTTAGCGTCGGAAAAGTTTGGCTGGAAAAACCGCAAATTCGAGCCGCGTTCGATGCGCGACGGAAGACTTCTGGTTGGTTGGGGAACAGCGACCGGAACGTGGGGCGCTTTTTTGCAGTCGGCAACCGTGAAAATCGTTTACAAAGCTGATGGCACGGCGCACATCACCAGCGCGGCGAGCGACATCGGACCCGGAACTTATACGGTCATCACAATGATTGCCGCCGAACATCTCGGACTACCGGCGGAGCGCGTTAAATTTGAACTCGGCGACTCCAAGTTTCCGCGAGCGCCTTCGCAGGGCGGTTCGTGGACGACGGCGAGCGTCGGCACGGCAACATTTGAGGCGGCAAACAACATCCGGCAAAAACTGTTTGATTTAGCCAACAAAGACGCAAATTCGCCGTTTAAAACGAATAAAGTTGAGGATGTCGAAATGCTGGACGGCAAACTGCAACACAGAAACGATGCTGCAAATTCGGTCAATATTGCCGAGTTAATGCGAAAAAATAATTTAACGGAAATAGTTGAAATTCACGAATCGAAAGTGTCGCCCGAACGCCAAAAATACGCGACTGCCGCGCACGGAGCACAGTTTGTCGAAGTCAAAGTTGATCCGGATTTGGGAATCGTTCGAGTCACCAGAGTTGTCGAAGCGACCGCCTGCGGCAAAATTATGAATCCGAAAACCTCGCACAGCCAGGAAATCGGCGGGGTTGTCTGGGGAATCGGGATGGCTCTGACCGAAGCGACCGAAATCGACCATCGCTTTGGGCGCATTATGAACCCGAACTTGCAACATTATCACGTACCGGTCAACGCCGACGTGCTCGATATTGAAACAATGTTTGTCGAAGAAGAAGATAAAATTGTCAACCCGCTCGGCGTCAAAGGAATGGGCGAACTCGGAATGGTCGGAATCCCCGCGGCAATCGCCAATGCGGTTTTCCACGCCACCGGCAAGCGTATTCGCGATTTGCCCATTACACCCGATAAGCTTCTTTAATTTTTATTGGTCGAAATGTAACAATGATTGCTCACTGGTAACGAAATTAATTTCATCTATATCTTCTAGTATCGAATGGACCTGAGAGTTCTGTTTAAATGAGAAGCGTTTTCCTTTTGCCGTAAAGACGTAGGTCTCTCCTGCCGCGACCTCTGTAAAACGGTAATATCCAAAACTAGTTGAAGTTGCTGTCCTTGTGTTGCCGTTTGAATCACTCATTGTGATAACCACATTTCTGATTCCTCTTCCCGCTTGGGTCATCACTCTTCCGCCGACTGTTACTGAAGCTGCCGTAGTAGGAGCTTGAGCTTGAACTTGAATAGCAAAAGAAAATTCTGAAGTGTTAAGTGTAGCTTAAATCAGTTGCGGCGGAGTAATGTCTTCGTTATGACTAATTACCTGAATTTGCGCGGCAGTTCCAGGCACAATAATTTTAGAGCCGTCAGTGGACACAGCATTCCTGCCGTCGCCTGCTGTAATGGAAAAATTACTCCACGTTCCAGCTTTACTATACTGGGGAAATATTGCTGTCCCACGGTAAAGTCCGTCTTTACTATTTCCTGAAATTAGGTGCTGATTTTCTAAAAGTGCACTAACAGAATGATTTCCTGTGGGACTTCTAAAAGTTACTGAAATTCTGTCAACACCTCTTCCGGCATCTGTCGCGCGAATTTGGACGGTTACCGTTTGAGGACCGTCGGTTGTGTCAATAGTTGAGGGAGTGAAACTAAACTCACTTACCTCCAGCACGATAAAATCTTCGTTTACTTGCGCATTGATACAGTTGACAAACGACAAAACTAAAATTGTCGCCAAGGAAAATTTAACGGTAAAAATTTGAGTGCGTAATTTGGTTATAAAACGTGCGGCTTTTTCATTTTTCACTTCTAAAGAAATTGTGAATTAAATCTAAACTATTCATAAATTAATAATTGAAAAGTCTTTTGAAATATTAGCTGACGAGGAGACCAAAGACGAGAAAAAAGATTATTTTTTGTTTTGTTGTTATACTTTACTAAAGCTTTTAGTAAAAAATTCTTGTATTAATATTGAGGTAAATGTGGCAAGTCAACGTGTTAGGTGGTTTTTGTGGGCGTTGCTTGGCGTGGTCTTTATAATGAGCGCGATTTATGGTTCTTTAGCCTGGTCGAAGGGCGCGCCGGCGGTTGATCATCCGGTTTTTCAGCATAATAATTCGCGTCCAATGGTCATCGCGCATCGGGGCGGGGCTGGAATTTCGCCTGAAAATACTTTGTTCGCATTCAAACGAGCGGCGGATTTGGGAGTTGACGTGATTGAAACGGATGTCCACGCTACTTCGGACGGCGTTCTGGTTGTGATCCACGACGCGAATGTCGAGAGGACAACCGACGGAAGCGGGCTGGTCAGCGAAATGACGTTTGAGGATTTGAAAAAGCTCGACGCGGGTTATCGATTTTCACCCGACGGCGGAAAAACTTTTCCTTTTCGACAAAGCGGAATAACCGTACCGACGCTGCTTGAAGTCTTTACCGCGTTGCCGAAAATGAAATTTAACATCGAGCCGAAACAGCAGACGCCTTCGCTTGTCAAACCTTTGTGCCAAATGCTCCGCGAGCGGAAAATGACGAACAGTGTAATTATCGGCTCATTTAATCAGACGATTCTCGAAGAATTTCGCGTAGACTGCGCGGAAGCCGCTACCTCCGCCGGTCCCGGCGAAGTGAGCAAGTTTTTGAGCTTATATAAAACCGGCTTGAGCGCGACCTACAGTCCCTCGATGTCCGCTCTGCAAATACCCGAAAGCGTTGCCGGACTCCAAATTGTAACCAAAGATTTCATCGACGCCGCTCACGAACGCAATTTGAAAGTTCACGTCTGGACGGTCAACGAAACCAAGGCGATGAAGCCTCTTTTAGAAATGGGCGTGGACGGCATTATGACCGACTACCCGGATCGGCTGCAGTCTCTGCTCCGAGAAAAAGCTGCCGCGCGTTAATATTTAAAACAATTTTTTAGAATAAAAAAAGAAAAGGTGAGATAAACTCACCTTATTTCCCCTTGTTCGTATATTTGCCGACTTAATTTAGAATTAGGCGGCTTTTTTGTTGAGGTGATTAATAAGAGTCAAAAAATCAAAGTAAAACCTAAGTTTTTATAGTAAATTTATTTTGGCTTTTTACAAAACATTTGAACATCAGGGAAACAGAAGAAACTATTAAGGATTTTCCCTAGCTTATAGAGAAAAGTGATATTTATGTTTATCTTTTGATCACCTTCTCGGGAATGTTGATATTAATTTTCTCGGCTGGCTTCGTCTCTCCGCTCGCTTTTTTTAGCTAAAATCCAGGCTAGTAAAATAACGCCGAAAATGATTGCGCCGCCAACCATCAAGGCTCTGCCGAGCGTCTCATTATCAGTATTCCTGGTTGAAAAACCGAGTAAAAATAAATAAGCGGCAATTAATGACATAATAAACGAAAGTGCTTTCATAGCATTTATTTTACCTTAAAAAACCACATTGCGCCGCTTCAAAATTTGCGTTTGAGTTTAGTTGCGAGATTAAACGCGCTGACAAATTTTTGGGCGCAAACAAAGAGCAGAGGAGATAGGGAGACGGGGAGAAGAAAATTAAATAATTCAACCTGAGTTTCTCTGTATCTATCTCCTCATTTCCCCGTCACCATCTTTTTCTCAACGATAATTCAACTTTTAGGGCGCGGCGACGAACTCGCTGCCGGTGTCAGCGAAGGATTTGCGGGCGGCGGCAGAGCGGGCATTTCCTCTCTGCTGTAACGCGGAAGAAGTTCGTCGCGCATCGCCAGCTGGTAGACCGCCGCGGCAATGACGACTGCCGATTTTTTGACGTCGTCTTCGATTATTCGCTCGTATGTGTCGAGATTGGTATGCCACGTGTGCGAGCCATATTCGATTGGATCCTGCTGAACGCCGATGCCCGGAAGTCCGGCTTGGTTAAAGGACGTGTTGTCAGAACCGCCGAGACCGCGGCTGCGCGAATTGAGCGCGCCGACCACGCCGTATTCAGCAAACGGCAGGATTGCTTCGCGCAAAACAGATGCGCCGCCCGCCGGTCCGAAAACTGACATTCCGCGAGCGCGATCCCGTTCCCGAATCGATGTTAAAATAGCCGCCGAATTTGGCAAAATCGGGCTTCGGATTCTGAAACGAGCCGAAATG
>JACCRD010000112.1 GCA_013813755.1 Acidobacteriota bacterium
TACGGCGTGGAAATTGCATTAAAACATTTTCCACGCCGCTTTCGACTAAAAGTTTGAGTTTCTGTTAATGCATTACAGTCGTGAAAAAAATACAGGGATTTTAATTGCGGCAATTATCTTTGTCTGTTTTTTCTGCAACAGTAGTTCGGCGCAGGCGACATCTTCTTCCGGTAGTAATCAAAAAATTTCGGAATTAATAGCGGAATCCACTAACGCTCTCCAGACTCGGGATTTTATTCGGGCGAAAACGACTTTGCAGAAAGTCTTGTCAATGGCGCCGCGCAACGTGACGGCAAATACTTTGGCGGGTATCGTTGCTGATAAAGAAAACGATTTGCCGAAAGCGGAAAAACATTTCGCGCTGGCGGCAAAACTCGCGCCCGAAGCTCCGGAAACAAGAAATAATTACGGATCGATTTTGTTGCGGTTAAACCGGAAAACGGATGCCGCGCGAGAATTTGCCGCATCGCTAAAAGCAAATCCGCAACAAATCAGCGCGCTGATCAATTTAGCGCAAATACGTTTTATCGAAGGCGATTTGCCGCTTGCTCGCAAGTTATTTGAAAAAGCAAAAGTTGCTGATACCGCGCCGGACGCAGAGATTTTACGCGCTTTGGTGGCAATCTCTCTGGGCTTGCGCGAAAGAGACCGTGCCGCTAAAGAATTTACGGAGTACTTCACCGCTCTAAAAACACAATCTCCGACGTCGGCAAACAATTCGACACGTGATATTGCGCTTGGAGAAGCGTTGTTGGCTGGCGGTTTGTTTGATGAAGCGCGGCAAGAACTAGAATCGATTGTCTCGAATCAAGATCAAAATGTCGATGCATTGATTTTGTTGTCGAAAATTTATACCCGGCAGAAAAAAATCTCCGCCGCCGGACGTCTTCTTGAATCGGTCGTCGCCGGCGGTCTGGAAAATGCTCGAATTTATGCTGCGCTGGTGGAAGTGTATGAAGCAGGCGGTTTTATTGAAAACGCGATTCCGGCGATGCGTCTGGCAATCGAAAAAGATCCGCTCAATGAAATCTACCGGGCACGTTACGGATTACTGCTGATTGACTCGAAAGCGCCGGCGGCGGCGATCGTTCGACTTAATGAAGCAGTAAAACTTCTTCCAAAATCGGCGCGGATTTGGCTTGCGCTCGGGATGGCGTATCTGATTAACGGGCAAACAGCCGACGCTAAAAAGTCATTTGAAAATTCGCTCGCAATTGAGCCGAAGTCAGTTCCGTCACTCGCCTATCTGGCGACGGTCGCGGTCGAGCAGGCTGATTACGCGCAAGGCGCGGCAATGTACGAACGCGCATTAAGCATCGAAGCGAAAAACGCTTATCTGCATTTTCTGCTTGCTGAAACGCTTTCTAAAATTCCGACCAGCGATTCGTTGATAATCGAAAAACATCTAAAGCGAGCGGTTGAAATTGATCGGACGCTGGCTCCGGCACATCTGGCGCTCGGAAAGCTCGAAGCCCGAAATTCGCGTTGGCAGGAAGCCGCCGCCGAGTTTGAACAGGCGGTGAGATATGAACCCGAATCAGCCGAAGCGCATTATCAACTCGGACGAGTTCTGACCCGGCTGAAACGCCCGACCGAAGCGCAGAGAGCTTTTGAAAAACACAAGAAATTAAGCGAAACGCAGTCCGTAAAAAAAGAAACCGACCGTCGCGAATACGTTCGCCGCCTGGCAAACGTGCGGTATTAAAAGGAGTATTAGTCAATGAAAAATTTAATCGTTTCCGGTTGTCTCGTCGCCCTGTTCTCAATCGGCGCGGCTTTTACGACATTTGCCCAGGAAAAAAAAATTGCGCCGAACACATCGCAATTTGAGGAATGGAGCGACGATTTCGCGGGCGACAAACTTGACGAAAAGAAATGGGAAAAGTACACGTTCGAAGGCGGTTCGGGCGGCAAGCTGGAAGTTAAAAACGGCGAAGTCCAGATTCGCAGCGGAAGTAAAACTCGCGCCGGAATCCGCAGTAAAAATTCATTTACGGGCGACAGATTTGTGGTTGAAGCGAGAACGGCGAAGGTTGGAGCGGCATATCCGATACCGGGCGAGCGAACTTCGACACTCGGATTCGGGTCGCTGACAATTCTCTTTGACGGTTCGGGGCGCAACCGTATTGAATGGATTTTTACGAGCGAAGGCACATTTGAGGCGTGGGCGGTAACGGACGGACGGAGCGAGCGGGTGGATAATCGTAAACTGGGCACGAAGATGAAAAATCCGGTTTTGATGGTTGTTCGAAAAGGCGACGAATTCAGTTTTTACATCAATGATCCGAAAGCCGCGCCGCAGGACGCTCAGATGGGTTTGAAAACCACTGTTAAAAATATGCCCAAGTCGTTTCACGTGATGCTTTACGGTTACAGTTCGTCGGAAAATAATTGGGACAGAGTTCTCGTAACTGCGCCGAAACAAAATTAGTCTCGCGTCGAATCATTTATCGTCAGGCGCAGACGCTAATTTTTGCAAAACGAAATTTAACATTATTTTTATCTCGAACAACCAAATGCGTAAAATTTCCGAAATTAAATTCTGCTGCTTAATTGTAATTGCTCTGTTTTCGGCGACGGCGAGTTTTGCGCAGGCGCCGCAGACGGCGAAACAGGCGGAAACGTGGATCAATCCGGTATTCGATACGGATTTTCCAGACCCGACGGTTGTTCGTGTCGGTGACGGATATTTTTACGCTTATGCCACACAAGCTGTTGTTAACGGGAAATTGCATCACATTCAAGTCGCTCGTTCAAAAGATTTAATCAGATGGGAGCGAATGGCGGACGCGCTGCCGGAAAAACCCGTCTGGGCTGATAAATTCGAGCCGAAATTCTGGGCGCCACATGTTTCCGTCGCCGACGGCAAGTATCTTATGTATTATTCGGCTGACCCAAACACGCAAAAGGGATTGTGTCTGGCGGTTGCCGTCGCCGACGCGCCCGGCGGACCTTTTGTTGACAGCGGCAAGCCTTTGAAATGCGGAACGAGTTTCATCAACATTGATCCGATGGCGTTTGACGATCCAAAAACCGGAAGGAAATTTCTTTACTGGGGAAGCGGTTTTGAGCCGATCAAAGTGCAGGAACTGGCGGCAAACCGCACGGAATTCGCCCTGAACAGCGAATCGGTTGACGTTGTTTTTCCGATTAAAAACAAAGACCCAAATAATTATGAGCGGCTGATTGAAGGCGTGTGGGTGACGTATCGAAAAGGCTTTTATTACCTTTTTTATTCGGGCGATAATTGCTGTGGCGACAAAGCGCATTACGCCGTGATGGTGGCGCGTTCAAGAAGCGCGACCGAGAAATTTGAAACGCTTGCCGCGGCGACCGGCAAAACGAACAGCGTCATTTTAGAGAAAAACGACGAGTGGCTCGCGCCTGGACACAATTCTGTAATCACGGATGACAAGGGCGACGAATGGATTTTTTATCACGCCATCAACACCAAAAAACGCAATGTTGAAAAAGACGAAACGATCGGTGGCGACCGCGATGTGCGGCGCGTGATGCTGATGAACCGACTGGTTTATAAAAACGGCTGGGTTTACGCGGAAGGTGGAACGCCGACGCTTTCAAGCAAAAAGTTTCCAAAAATTCGTCGGCGAAACAATTAATTTTCAAGTTGTTGGATATTAATGTAAACATAGATTTTTGAAATAAAATTAAAAGTCTGAAACCAAATTTTTTCGATGAGCAGCATTAAAGACATCGCCAGTGAAGCTGGTGTTTCAACCGCGACGGTTTCGCACGTGATCAATAAAACGAGATTCGTGTCGGAAGCCGTGCGGGCGCGTGTTTTGAAAGCCATCGAACTGCACGATTATTACCCGAACGCGCACGCTCGAAGCCTCGCTTCGGGCAGCAGCCGAATTTTAGGTTTGATTATCTCTGATATTGCCAATCCTTTTTTTCCCGAATTGGTAAAAAGCATCGAGGCGGCGGCGTTTGAATACGATTACGACGTGGTTTTATCAAACACCAATTATGAACCCGAACGCGCTTCGCATTATGTCCGGCGATTTATCGAGCGCAAAGTCGCGGGAGTCGCGCTGATGACTTCGGAAATGGATAAAACATTGATTGATGAGTTAGCCAGGCGCGAAGTTTCAGTGGTATTTTTGGATTCGGGCGAAGCCGGTTTACGGATGAGCAATCTGCGCGTTGATTATGATGCGGGAATTAAGCAGGCGATTTTGCATCTGGTCGAACTCGGTCATCAAAATATCGCTTTTATCGGCGGACCTCCGCACTTGCATTCCGCG
This sequence comes from Acidobacteriota bacterium, assembly GCA_013813755.1. Classification (GTDB taxonomy): domain Bacteria; phylum Acidobacteriota; class Blastocatellia; order Pyrinomonadales; family Pyrinomonadaceae. The sequence goes on from JACCRD010000112.1 coordinate 4,269, forward strand.
CAGAGACGGCTTGAAGCTTTTCGGCAGACAATGAAGGAAGTTCTGCCCGCCGCGTCGGAACGGATTTTTCAAGGCGATTTTAAAATTGAAGGGGGAAATCGGGCGGCACTCGAAATACTAGCCGCCGCTGATTTGCCAACTGCCGTCATTACGGCTAATGATTTGATGGCGTTTGGCGCGATCAGCGAATTTCGCCGCGCTGGATTAAATGTTCCGGGCGACGTTTCCGTCATCGGGTTTGACGATATTGCTTTTTCGTCCCTAATTGAACCGGCGCTGACAACCGTAAATTTGCCGCGCAAAGAACTCGGACGGTTGGCAGTTGAAGCGTTAATGACAACGCTTTCGAATCCGAATCAGCGCGGAGTTGAATTTACGATTCAGACGCAGTTGGTAGTGAGAAATTCAACTGCGCAGACGCGTGATCAGAAAAAAAATAAAAAAGATAAAAGTTAGAGGAGCTAAAAAGTCGTGCTAAAAAAACAAAAATTAAAGTTCCAGGTATTTGGTCTCGTTTTATTAGTTTTGATTTGTCTAAGCGCGCAAATTTTGGCGCAGAAAAGCGCGACTTACACAAACCCCGTCCAGGCGGGCGATTATCCGGATCCATCGGTCATTCGCGTTGGCAAAAATTTCTACGCAACGGCGACGTCGAGCGAGTGGGGACCCGAATTTCCGATTTTGCATTCAAGGGATCTGGTTAACTGGAACATCGTCGGCGTGGTTTTTCCAAAACGTCCCGAATGGTCGGTCGGCAATTACTGGGCGCCGGAAATCTGGCAGGAAAACGGTAAATTTTATATTTTCTACGTCGCGCGTCGGAAAGACGGACCGCTTTGCATCGCCGTTGCGACCGCCGCAAAACCGACCGGACCTTACACTGACCACGGCGCGTTGGAGTGTCAGGAAGTCGGCTCGATTGACGCTTTCCCAATTCGTGATGAAAACGGAAAATTATTCGTCGTCTGGAAAGAAGACGGCAACAGTGTGAATAAGCCGACGCC
>JACCRD010000121.1 GCA_013813755.1 Acidobacteriota bacterium
ATTGTGTTTGAGCGTGTGGAAATTTGCCGTACGATTAAAGTATTATCAGTTAATCAAAATTTTATTTCCATAATTTATAATCGAACAAATAATTTATGAATCAAACGTATATCAACGAATTAAAAAATCACATCGGGGCGGAAGTTACGCTCAAAGGCTGGCTTTACAACTCGCGTTCAAGCGGAAAATTAGTTTTTCTGCAAATGCGGGACGGTACGGGAATCGTTCAATGCGTTGTGTTTAAGGGAAATTCTGAAGAAGTTTTTGAGAAGGCGAAAGCTCTAGGGCAGGAATCTTCGATAATTATTCACGGCAGCGTCAAGGAAGATTCGCGTTCGGAAATCGGCGTGGAAGTTGATGTCAGGGACGTTGAAGTTCTGCAAAACGCCAATGATTATCCGATTACGCCAAAGGAACACGGCACCGAATTTCTGATGGACAATCGTCATCTATGGATTCGTTCCAAAAAACAGCACGCCGTTTTGAAGGTTCGCCACACGGTTGTCAAAGCGACGCGCGATTTTTTTGATGATAACGGATTTATTTTAGCCGACACGCCGATTTTCACGCCCGCTGCCTGCGAAGGAACAACGACGCTTTTTGAAGTCGATTATTTTGAAAACGACAAAGCTTATTTGACGCAGAGCGGACAGCTCTATAACGAAGCGACTGCTGCTTCCCTGGGCAGAAGTTATTGTTTCGGTCCGGTATTTCGCGCTGAAAAATCAAAAACGCGCCGCCACCTGACTGAATTTTGGATGGTTGAACCGGAGATGACTTACGCGCATCTCGAAGACCTAATGACGCTCGGCGAAGGTTTAATAAATTTTATTGTCCAAAGAGTTTTGAATGATCGGCAGGAAGAATTAAAAGTCTTAGAACGCGACGTTTCAAAATTAGAAGCTATTACCGCCAACAAATTTCCGCGTGTTCATTATGACGAAGCAGTGAAGATTCTGCAAAAGGGTTTTGCCGACGGCGAACTCGAAAACAATTTTGAGTGGGGTGGAGATTTTGGCGCCCCGGACGAAACTTTTATTTCAGCAAAATTTAATCAGCCCGTTTTTGTTCATCATTTCCCCGCTGTCATCAAAGCGTTTTATTTTGAACGCGACGCAGAACGCCCCGAATTAGCGCTTGGCGCAGATTTGCTCGCGCCCGAAGGTTACGGCGAAATCATCGGCGGCGGCGAACGCGCGACTGATCTGGAATTCCTCGAACAGCAAATCGAAGCCCACAATTTACCGCGCGAATCTTTTGAATGGTATCTAGATTTGCGCCGCTTCGGTTCAGTGCCGCACGCCGGTTTTGGAATGGGCGTCGAACGCTGCACCGCGTGGATGTGCGGCAGTGAACATGTCCGCGAAACAATTCCCTTTCCGCGAATGTTGAACCGTTTGAAACCTTAAAAGATAATGATATTACTGACAAAAAATTTTATCCAAAGGTTTTTATCCAAATTTTTGCCTGTCTGCGCTCTCGCCCTAATTTATTCATTCACTTGTTTTGCGCAAAAGCCGATCAAAGACCTCAAGCCCACAGTGATTTTAGTTTCACTAGACGGTTTTCGGTATGACTATCTCGAAAAATTCCAACCTGGGATTCTCAATGAGTTAGCCAAAAAAGGCGTTCGCGCAAAATGGTTGATTCCGTCATTTCCGACCAAAACTTTTCCGAATCATTATACGATTGCGACCGGTCTCTACCCGGAAAATCACGGTATTATCGAAAACAATATCTTTGATTTTGGCGCGGTTTTCTCGTTGGACAAACGCGCTGAATTGCAAAATCCGCGCTGGTGGCTGGGCGAACCGATTTGGGTAACGACGGAAAAGCAGGGACAGCGCGCCGCCGCGTATTTCTTTCCGGGAACGGAAGCCGCCATTCAAACGATACGTCCGAGTTTTTTCAGAGAATATAACGGACGAGTGCCAAACAATCTGCGGGTTGATTCGATTCTTTCACGGTTGGATTTGCCATTCGAAGAAAGACCTACTTTTTTTACACTTTATTTCAGCGATCCGGATGACGCGGGACACGAATTTTCTCCTGACACCGAAGAGACTCGTTACGCGGTTCTCAATGTTGACGATGTTGTAAAGCGTTTAGTTGACGGGTTAAAAAAGAGAAAAGTTTTTGGAAAAGTTAATCTGATAATTGTCTCCGACCACGGAATGGCGGCGGTGAACCGCAACAATTCAATTTTGGTTGATGACATTTTTGATACTGGAAAAGCTGAAAAAATCCTTTGGACTGGCGAGATTGTCCAGATTTTCCCGAAACAAGGCGAAGAAGCAACTATTATTAAAGCCCTTCAATCAAAAATCCGACACGCTTCCTGTTGGCGAAAATCGGAAATTCCCGCGCGGTTTCATTATCAAGCCAGTGGGCGGATCGCGCCAATTATCTGCTCTGCGGATGAAGGATGGATTTTAACAAATCGCAAACGGTTTGATGAATGGAAGGAGCGCGATGAATTAGACGGTCTAAGAGGGGCGCACGGTTATGACAATAATTTAGAATCGATGCGGGCGATTTTTATCGGTCACGGCGCGGCATTTAAGAAAGGTTTCATTTCAGAACCGTTTGAAAACATTCATATTTATAATTTAATGTGCAAAATTTTGGGGCTGACTCCGGCAAAAAACGATGGGGATTTTGAAAAAATTAAAACGCTTCTTAAAAATTAAAATTTTACTCGAAATTAAAATTCGTCGCGAACAACGGTAATCACCGCAATTTCGGGCGGCACAAAAAACCTGAACGGCAGAATGCTTGTCCCGATGCCGGTAGTTATAAAAATATCGACTTCGTTTTCTTTGGTATGTCCGAAAGCAAATCTCTGTCCGTAATTAGAAGGAATCATCGGCGAACCAATAATCGGAAACCACATTTGACCACCGTGAGTGTGCCCGTTGAGAATCAGCTTCAAATGGCTCGGATTCGGCGCGGCGGCTGTAATAATCGGCAAAACGTCCGGACTGTGTTCAAGAACAATTATATCTCCGGTTTGTTCACTGCTTTCAATTACATTTTTAATATCTTCAATAAAACCATCCCAGGTGACAATCTTCAAATGATCTTTGAGACCTAAGATGCGGAGTTTGTGTCCGTCTTTTTCGATAAAGACAATCTCGTTTTCTAAAACTCGAAAACCTTGGCGCTTAAATTCAGATACTACGGCAGCATCTCCAAAACGAACATCGTGATTTCCCAAAACAAAAAATACACCGTATTTTGCTTGAAGCCCGCGCAGATTTTCGGCAACTTTCTCCAGAGGCATTTTTAGTTTGTTCTCATCTAAAATGTTCTCTGAAACGTAATCACCAAGCAGCACAATTAAATCGGCTTGCTGCTCGTTGGCTTTTTCGACAACCGAGCGAATTTTTTCTTCGGTAATATAATTTGAACCACCGTGAATATCAGCGATAGCAACAATCTTAAAGTTATTGAAAGCGGGATTCCAATTTATTATTTTTAGTTCGGTTTTGTTAATGATGAGTCTGTTGGGCTCAATAAAATAAGCATAAGCCAGACAAACAAACGTTGTCAGAAAAATTGCCAAAACATAATAAACTTTTTTATTCATTGAATTTGCGCGGAAAAATTTCAGACAGATAGTTTTTATCTGTTTTTTGGAAAATATTCGTTCCACCGTGTATCGACCATTTTTACAATATCTTCCCGCGGTTCAAGTTCCTTCGGATACCAGGGCTTCATTCGTGCGTCAATTACAATGGGCGAATGGTAAACGATATGATTATTTTCGACTGTTAAATTTTTCGCGTAGATGTCGGTCGAAGGATTAAATCGCGTCCACGTCGCCCACAAAAATTTTTCCGCCGAACGAGCAAATTGCGCGTCGTCGTGCAGAACAACAATTTGAAATTCATCAAATTGTTCAGAATCAGCAACTCTTTTCGCTAAGTCCTTATCAGACGCATAAGAATCCCCCTCAACTACCAGACAGCCGCCGCAGAATATTTCGACGCGTTTTAGATAAATTGGCAATTCATCTTTAAACTCTCGTTTTAAATCTCGAATTGCTTCGCCGACACCGACGAGCATCGCTTTGCTTCCGTGATTTATTTTTCCGCTAGCGTAATCGAGTGTATCAAATGATGTGCGATCGAATATAAAGAAATCGCTTTCCCATCGGACGCGACCCAGTATGTATTCAAACAAAGTTTTAAAGTCGCGTAAATCCTGCGGTTTATCGGTCAGCAAAAGAAATTTGGTCAAAGACAATTGCCCTTCGCCTAAAATTCGAAAACCCGCGCCGAGCGCTTCGCGAGAATATCTTTCCTTGACCACCGCCGCCGCCAACGAATGAAAGCCAGTTTCGCCGTAACTCCACAAATCTCGAACCGCCGGCATTACCAGCGGAAAAAGCGGCGAAAGCATTTCCTGCAGATAATCGCCGATAAAAAAATCTTCCTGGCGCGGTTTGCCGACGACCGTTGCCGGATAAATCGCGTCTCTGCGGTGGAAAACCGCCTCGACATTCAAAATCGGATAATCGTGTTCGAGCGAATAATAACCGTAATGATCGCCGAAAGGTCCTTCCGATTTTCTAACTTTTGGCGGAACTCGCCCGCAAATGGCAAATTCGGCTTCGGCAATCAGGCGGTGATGATTTTTGAGAGGATTTTCAACCGTTTCGATTTTACCATCGGCTAAAACAGACGCTAAAACAAGTTCGGGAACGTCTTCGGGCAGCGGCGCGATTGCCGATAGGATCATCGCGGGCGCGCCGCCCAGAAAAATTGTCACCGGCAAAGATTCGTTTTTTTGTTCGGCTTCAAAATAATGGAATCCGCCACCTTTGTGAATTTGCCAATGAATACCGGTTGTTCGCGCGTTGTGTCGCTGGATGCGATACATTCCTAAATTATGCTTTCTGCTCGTCGGGCTTTCCGTATAAACAAGCGGCAAAGTTACAAATGCTCCGCCGTCATTGTGCCAGGTTGTTAAAATTGGAAGTTCATTAAGATTTGCGGGTTGGTCATACACATCCAAAACCGGCGCGCGTCTGACTTTTTTTGTTCCTAACTTTAATGCTGAAACTGCTAAATCTCTAAACTGCCATAACTCTTTCGGCTTTGGTGGTAAAAGGGCTTCAACCATTTCAACCGCCCTTTTGACAAGTTCTTGCGGTTTTTTTCCAAAACCTAGTTCGATGCGTTTTGCCGTCCCGAAAAGATTTGTAACGACCGGATATTTCGAGCCTTTGACGTTTCTGAAAAGTAAAGCCGCACCTTGCTGCTCAATTACACGGCGATGAATTTCGGCAAGTTCTAAATATGGATTAACTTCC
>JACCRD010000136.1 GCA_013813755.1 Acidobacteriota bacterium
GGCAAAGGGTTTGATTGTCACGATTGATCAATATGTCTATACCGCTTCTTCGACTTCACTTGATTCGAGGATGCCGAGTTGGGCGATTGCGGGCGGGCGTGAAGAAGGCAAAAAGCGACTTGCCGATAAACAGACGCGCGAGAAAATGGTCAAGGAAATGAAAGCAGATTTGAAGAAAAAAAACTTCAAGGATTTCAGCTTCGCCTATGTCGCTTCTTATCGCGCAAGCCCGGAATTCAACGGTAAAAATATCGCCGAGATTACGCAGATGGCAAAAGGTAAAAAGAAACTCGACGCGCAGATTGAACAGATTTTTGAGATGTATGAAAAAGGCGGCGCGAGTATGGTCTACCGTGTGATGAGCGAGGAAGACGTAAAAAACATTTTGGACGAACCGTTTACGATGATTGCTTCTGACAGTTCGGTCAGAACATTCGGCGAGGGCGCTCCACATCCGCGCGGCTACGGCAACAATGCGCGGGTTTTAAGCGAATATGTGAGAAACCTGAAAATCATTTCACTCGAAGACGCGATTCGGAAAATGACTTCGCTTCCGGCACAAACATTCGGTTTGCGCGACCGCGGGCAAATCCGCGAGGGCTTTGCCGCAGATATTGTAATATTTGATGAAAACAAAGTGACGGACAAAGCAACTTTTGAACAGCCGCACCAGTATGCTGAAGGTTTTAGTCAAATTATCGTCAACGGGCAGAAGGTTTTCGACGGGCAAAAAATGACCGGCAATCTTTCCGGGCAGCCGCTTTTTGGGAATGGTTTTCAGCCCTGAAAATAACTTCATATTGTTGGAATGTAAGAGTTTTTGATAAACTTCAACTGAAATATTTTTTTCATTTCCATTTCCAGCAGTTTGCATTTTTTACTTTGGCAAGTTACCATTTTGCTCATTCAAATCAAGTATTTTATGAGCCTTGTATCCCACAAATAAAATTATTAACTAAGCTGTATTTTTTTTAAAGACTCTTCACATTTTCATGGGATTTTCAACTATCGCAATTCACGCGGGCAATGAGCCGGACAGCGCGACCGGTGCTGTTTCCGTGCCGATTTATCAAACCTCGACTTATGCTCAGGAGGGTTTGGGCAGGCACAAAGGTTTCGAATACGCGCGGACGCAAAACCCGACGCGTTCCGCTCTGGAAAAAAACATTGCTGCCCTCGAAGGCGCGCACTACGGGTTCGCATTTGCCTCGGGAATGTCAGCTACCGACGCGGTTCTAAAACTTGTCAAAGCGGGCGATCACGTTATCGTCGGCGACAATACTTACGGCGGAACTTTTCGGCTTTTCAGCAAAATCTTAGCAAACTACGGAATCGAATTTGACTACGTTGACACCGCGGATGTAACTAATGTTGAAAAAGCCTTCAAGACAAATACGAAAATGGTTTTTGTTGAAACGCCGACCAATCCGATTATGACCGTGACGGATTTGCAGGCGGTATCGGATGTTTCTCACGCGCACGGAGCGAGGGTTGTCTGCGACAATACTTTTATGTCTTCTTATCTGCAGCGCCCGATTGAGTTTGGTGTTGATATTGTCGTTCATTCGACAACTAAATATTTAAACGGTCATTCCGACAGCATCGGCGGTTTTGTCGCGCTTAACGACGACGAAGATGCCGAATGGATCGGGTTTGTGCAAAACGGAATCGGCGCGATTCTTTCGCCTTTTGATTCATTTCTTGTCTTGCGCGGTACAAAAACTTTAGCCGTCCGAATGCAGGCTCACGATAAAAACGGACGCGCAGTGGCAAGTTTTCTCGCCGAACATCCAAGGGTTGAAAAAGTTTATTATCCCGGACTCATTTCACATCCGCAACACGAACTTGCAAAGCGTCAGCAGAAAGGTTTCGGCGGAATGGTTTCTTTTGAGACCGGCTCGCTCGAATCGGCAAAAAAAGTTTTGGAAGGCGTTAAACTCTGCACTCTTGCCGAAAGTTTGGGTGGGGTTGAAACTTTAATTTCGCATCCCGCAACCATGACGCACGCTTCCGTGCCAGTAGAAAAACGCGGACAATTGGGAATCACCGATGGTTTAGTTCGTATTTCAGTCGGAATCGAAGACATTGAAGATATTTTAGAAGATCTAGACCAAGCTCTTAGTTAGTGTGAATTGGTAATTGAAAGAACTCGCCACTTAACATTTACCACTTAACACTTAACACTATTTATGATTGTTGAAACACACGCTACATC
>JACCRD010000140.1 GCA_013813755.1 Acidobacteriota bacterium
GCTCGTTCCGGCGAAATCGCAATTGAAGGTTACTCTGCCGCCACGTCCCGAAGGCGCGAAATGGGTTGAGCCGGCGCGCGTCGTTGACCGCCTTAATTACCGCTCGGACGCTTCGGGATTTCGTCCCGAAGGTTTTATGCACGTTTTCGTCGTCGGCGAAACGGGCGGAACGCCGCGCCAACTCACCGACGGAGATTTTAACCATAACGCGCCCGAATGGATGCCTGATTCAAACACGATTGTTTTCAGCGCGACGCGCAAACCGGAAGCTGAATACATTCGTTTTGGCTCAGAAATTTACGCGCTGAACATCAAAACCAATCAATTTAAAACTTTGACCGACCGCGACGGCTCGGACAACGAACCGTCCGTTTCACCAAACGGTAAATTCATCGCCTACACAGGTTCTGATCGCAACGAAGATACTTATAATGTTTCAAAACTTTATCTGATGGACGCCGACGGACAAAACAAACGTGTTTTGACTGAAAATTTTGACCGTGCGCCCGACAATCTGATGTGGAGCGAAACGGGCGACGGCATTTATTTTTCAACCGAAGACAAGGGAACCAACAATCTTTATTTCGTACCCAGAACCGGCGGCGCGCCACGTCAAATTACCAAAGGCAATCACCAAATCGCTCCATCAAGCGTGAGCAAAAACGGAATCGTTGCCGGAACTCTGTCGAGCGCGACTGAACCGGGCGATGTCGTTGTTTTTAATGTTAAACAGCCCGTACCGCGCCAATTAACGAATGTCAACGACGATCTGCTCGAAGGGCGAAAACTCGGCGCGGTTGAAGAAATCTGGTATGACTCGGTTGGCGGAATGAAAGTTCAGGGCTGGATTGTCAAACCGCCCGATTTTGATCCGGGGAAAAAATATCCGCTGATTCTCTATATTCACGGCGGACCGCACGCGATGTATGGCGTCGGCTTTAACTTTGAATTTCAAAATCACGCGGCGGAAAATTACGTCGTGCTTTACACGAATCCACGCGGCTCGACCGGCTACGGCAAAGCGTTTGGTAACGCCATCAACAACAATTATCCGGGCGAAGATTACACTGATTTGATGCGCGGCGTGGATGAAACTATTAAGCGCGGCTACATCGACGAGAAAAACCTGTTCGTCACGGGCGGTTCGGGCGGCGGTGTTCTGACAGCGTGGATTGTCGGACACACCGACCGTTTCGCGGCGGCGGTTTCAATGAAGCCGGTCATCAACTGGTATTCGTTTGTCGGCACAACCGACGGCGCCGACTGGTATTATAATTTCAAAAAACTACCGTGGGAAGACCCTTCCGAACACTTAAAACGCTCGCCGATAACTTATGTCGGAAATGTCAAAACTCCGACAATGCTCCTGACCGGCGAACTCGATTTGCGAACGCCGATGGAACAAACCGAACAATATTATCGCGCGCTGAAAATGCGAAAAGTGCCGACGGCAATGGTTCGCCTCAACGACGAATATCATGGCTTTAACGCGCTCGGACTGCGTCATCCGTCGAATCGCCTATCGCAGATTCTCTATCTGCGCACCTGGTTTGATAAATATAAGCGCAAGTAGAATTTGCTGCCAAACATTTTTTGGTTATCACCTCAGCAAAATTGAATTTAATTACACAAAAGTTTGTGTCAGCAGCCCAAACGGGAACGCGAGCTACTGACACAATTAATAGTAATGAGTGATAAAAACATTATCATTTGTTGCTGATTATAAGTTTGCGGCGGGCTTGGGCTTGCAGACCGGCGCGTTTAGAAGATACTTCGATCTGACGAATTTCACCTGCGGGCGAATCTTTGAGCGGGCGCTTTGGAACGTATGTGACGACGTATTGCGAATCGATGTTTTTTGCTAAAATCGATGTTTTTTCAATCATTTCATCAAAGCTTTCAAGCAAAAAAACTTCTCCGCTCGTATCTTCCGCAATTTTTGTCAAAAACTGTTCGCCGGTTTCAAGCCGTTCCAAGTCCGCTTTGCCGCGCCGGTTTCTTTCGCGGTCGAGTGTGATTGAACCGAGCCTTGGCATTTTCGCCATATCGCGCGGAGTTACTTCCTGTTTTTTGCTGTTTCCCCTGGTTGGCTTCGGAAGTGTTTCGGCAATTTCCTCCGGCATTCTTTTCGGCTTATATTCGCCTTCCTGAAAAATTGTTTTTTGTGATTTTACAGCCGTTTGCCGCATTTGCGTGTAGCTGATGACGTGAACGGTGATATCCGAAGCGATTAAATTTTTTGAAACCAAATCTCTCAAAACTTGATCGTTAAAACTGTCTGTGCCGCCGGTAATTAAAACCAGATGGCGATTTTCGAGCGGCGTTTGGTAAAAATATTTTGTCGCCGCGTCGAGCGCCTGATTCAAAACACTGCGCCTTCCAAAGCCGAGTTTCTTTTCCAGTACATTAGAAATTTGCGGCTTGTCGGTTGTCCAACCCGAAAGCATTTCTGCTTTATCGTTGTATTGGAAGATTGCGACGTTGTCGCCTGTCTGAAGTTTATTGACCAAATCAGCGGCAGTTCGCCGCGTCACGCTCAGATTATTTCGCATCTCGCCGCCGGTGTCGAGAAGCAGCAAAACGTTTGCCGGAACGCGGCGCGCGCTGCTCGCCTGCTGAAGTCGTCCGTCCTCCACGATGATCAAATCTTCCTTCCGCACATCGGAGACAAACGCGCCGTCGCGATCAAAAGCAGCGACGTTCACTTTTATTTCTTCGGTTACAATCGTTTCCTTTTCTTCCGGAAGCTGCGTAGGTGTCGGCGTTGTTTGAGAAAAACCAAAAATTGCAGACACGAGAGAAAACGCCAGCAGGCAAAAACATTTTTTAACTTTCAACATGAAAACTCCTCAAAAATTAGCTTTGCGTTAATGAGATGCCGCAAATACGAATAAAGCAAACTTCCCGCAGAGTTTTTTTAATAAAGTCTGTAATGAAAGCGTCGATTATTTTGTGAATGTAAAAAAGATAGTTTGTCCTTTGCTCCAAATTTTGTATATTAGAATCATCACTTTACCTTACAGGAATTTTTCAAGGGGGATCTGATGGAAAATAAATCTTACGATGGAAGTGCTGAAAATACCGCACTTTTTGTTGCCTGCCGCAAGTTTAATCAAGTCAAAAATAAATAATATTGCGCGTTCCACAAAAGCGTTGTGAAACGCGGACGCTAAAGACGTTTTAACAATTCCAGAGTTTGCGGAACAAATCAAGCTTCATCTGAAGGATTTAAAAGTGCGAGAGATATGATTGATATTCAATCGTTCATTTGGGCAAACGGCTCAAGCGAATATGACGAATAAATTTACATTTTAAGTTCAAAAGAAAGACTAATTTTACAAATCAAGGAAAATATTATGAAAGCATTATGTTGGAACGGAAAAAATGACGTGCGGGTGGAAGATGTTCCCGAACCGAAGATCGAGGACGCGCGCGACGCGATCGTCAAAATCACTTCAACCGCAATCTGTGGTTCAGATCTGCATCTGCTCGACGGTTATCAACCGACGATGAAAAAAGGCGATATTTTGGGTCACGAAAATATGGGCGAAGTGGTCGAAGTCGGCTCAGGAGTCAGCAATCTGAAGGTTGGCGATAAAGTCGTTGTGCCTTTTGTCATCGCTTGCGGACAATGTTTTTTCTGCCAAAAAGAAATGTATTCGTGCTGCGATACTTCAAATCCGAACGCGGCAATCGCCCGCGAAGCGATGGGACATTCGCCCGCCGGTCTGTTCGGATTTTCGCATATGCTCGGTGGTTTTTCGGGCGGTCAAGCTGAGTATTTGCGCGTCCCGTTCGCCGATGTCGGACCATTTAAGGTTCCGAGCGGAATCGAGGACGAAAAGGTTCTGTTTCTTTCCGACATTTTCCCGACAGCCTGGATGGCGGCGGAAAATTGCGAAATCGAAGAAGGCGACACGGTGGCAATTTGGGGCGGCGGTCCGGTCGGACAGTTGGCGGTCAAATGCGCTTGGATGCTCGGCGCGGGTAGAGTAATTTTGATTGACAACGTGCCGGAACGCTTAGCGATGGCGGAACAAGCCGGTAAAGCAGAAGTAATTAATTTCGATGATGTGGATGTTTATGAAACTTTAATGGAAATGACAAACGACCGCGGACCCGACCGTTGTATGGACGCGGTGGGCTGCGAAGCTTTGGCGGGCGGAACAATCGACGGAGCTTTGGATTCCGTGAAAACAACCGTCGGTCTTGCTACCGACCGCGTTCACGCTGTCCGGCAGGCTATTATGAGTTGCCGCAAACAGGGAACGATTTCGGTCCCGGGCGTGTATGTCGGATTTGCCGACAAATTCCCGCTCGGCGCGGCGATGAACAAGGGTCTGACCTTTAAGATGGGACAAACGCACGTGCAAAAATATATGCCGATGCTGTTCGACAAAATCGAGAAGGGCGAAATCGATCCGTCATTTATCATCACGCACGAAATGCCGCTCGAAGCCGCGCCCGACGGTTACAAAATGTTTAAAAACAAAGAAGACAATTGCATAAAAATTGTGCTGAAACCATAAATCATAAAATTTAAGATTCATCCCGAAAACTAATTTGATTTAACGATTTTTAGTATTAGGGATGAATTTTATTCAAAAACGAATTAAGGGAGAGAAGATAATGAATCTGAAAAAAATAGCCGAACAAACAATCGTCATCACCGGCGCGACAAGCGGAATCGGTTTGACGACGGCGCGGATGGCGGCGGAAAAAGGCGCGAAACTTGTTTTAGTCGCTCGGAACGAAAATGCTCTTCGCGAATTGACCGACCAAATTAACGCATCGGGCGACAAACAGGCGATTTACGTTGTCGCCGACGTTGCCGACGAAAACGCCCTGCGTGAAGCGTCAAACAAAGCAAAAGCGGAATTCGGCGGTTTCGACACCTGGGTCAACAACGCGGGCGGTTCGGTTTACGGAAGAGTGATGGACGTGCCGACAGAGGATTTGCGCCGTCTTTTTGAAACAAATGTCTGGGGCGTTGTTAACGGATCAAAGATTGCGGTCGAACATCTCCGTGAGAGAGGCGGCGCGCTGATTAACGTCGGCAGTGAAGTTTCCGACGCTCCCGTTCCGCTTCAGGGAATGTATTCGTCTTCAAAACATGCCGTTAAAGGGTTTACGGACGCGTTGCGGATGGAACTGGAAGCTGACAAATTGCCGATTTCCGTCACTTTGATCAAACCGACCGCGATTCACACGCCGTTTCCGGAAAACGCGAAGAATTATCTGCCGTATGAACCGCAATTGCCGCCTCCGCTCTACGCGCCGGAATTGGTTGCCGAAGCGATTGTGCACTGCGCTGAAAATCTGACGCGCGATTTCTTTGTCGGCGGAATGGCGAAAGCGCATTCTTCGATGGCGCTCAATATGCCGCGTCTGTTCGACAAGATGAACGAGTCGATGATCGATTCGATGCAGAATTCCGGCGAGCCAGCCAAGGCGCGTCCCGACGGACTTTATGAAACGAATTCCAACTTGCGCGAGCGGGGCGCGGCAGACCGTTTTGTGCTTGAAGAAAGCTTATATCAAAGGGCGAACATTCACCCGATTGTCACTGCCGGAGTTCTGCTCGGCGGCGGTTTAGCGTTGGCGGCGTGGCTTAATTCAAAAACGGGACAAACAAAATCCGACGCTCAATCGAGAAATTTATCGGCGAGCGGCAATTATAAAATCTCGAATGGTAAATCTTTTGAGATGAGTGAAAGTCAAAGTTACAGGTTCGAGCTTTAAGACAAGCTGTCGAGATGAAACGCGAAAATGACAGCCAGTTTCACCGGACAAGTACCGAGCCGGTCTAACAATAGATTTTAGCCACAGAGGGCACAGAGAAAGTTGAGAAAAATAAAAAGAAACAACAATTTTAACTGTTTTTTACTCTGTGAACTCTGTGTCCTCTGTGACTTAATGTTCTACAAATAAGGGGAAATATGGAAATGAACTACATCCGGCGCGGCGCGGGTAAGCCGCTTCTTTTGATTCACGGCATCGGTGGCGACTGGCGTTCGTGGCAGATGATTCTCGATGATTTGGCTTTGGAGCGCGACGTGATCGCCATTGATTTACCCGGACACGGCGACACGCCGCCGCTCAGCGGCGAGACGACAATCGCCACTTTGTCTGATGCCGTCACCGAATTCGTTCACGAAAATAATTTAACGGGCGTTGATGTCGTCGGAAGTTCGATGGGCGCGCGGATGGTTTTAGAACTAGCCAGACGCGGCGGCGTTGTCGGCGGCGTGGTTTCGCTTGACCCGGGCGGTTTTTGGCAGGGCTGGCAAACCGATTTTTTTTATCATTCGATAAATTTGTCAATTAAGCTCATCCGCGCTTTGCAGCCGGTGGCGCCGCAGTTGACCCGCAACGTCATCAGCCGTTCGATTCTGTTCGCGCAGTTTTCAGCTCGTCCGTGGCGGCTTTCGCCTGAACTCGCGCTCGACACGCTGCGCTCATACGCCGCGTCGCCTGTTTTTGACGAACTTCTATACAATTTGGCTTACGGCGAAACGCAGAAAGGCGCGCCGAGCAGTTCGATAAAAAATCCGCTCGTCATCAGTTGGGGAAGGCGCGACCGGGTTTGTTTGCCGAGTCAGGCGAGACTGGCACTGAAATTATTTCCCGACGCGCGTCTGCACTGGTTTGAACGGTGCGGGCATTTTCCGCAATGGGATAAGCCAGAGGAAACGGTGCGCCTAATTTTAGACAGCACCCGCGGCGAGGAAATTGTACAGTCGGCGAGCGCGGGCGGAATTTAAGGCAGCAGCTGAAAATTTCAGCCACGTTCATTGTTCATCCGGCGTAAATCTACGGTTAATTTTTCGATTTAATTGTTGCCGGATTAATCATTTGAAAACGATAAAAATATGTTGGAAAAATCATTCTTTAAAAACGGATTAGAAACGGTGGCGGCGGGTGTTCGGCATCTGAAAATAGTTTTTGTCAACGCTTATCTGGTGGACACACCGGAGAACACGCCCGACTCGTGGGTTTTGGTTGACACTGGAATTCCATTTAGCGACGGCAGAATTTTGCGTTACGCCGAAAAGATTTATGGCGCCGATGCAAAGCCGTCGGCAATCGTTTTGACGCACGGGCATTTTGACCACGCGGGCGCGGCTCTGGCGCTCGCCTCCCTCTGGGAAGTGCCAATTTACGCGCATCGTTTGGAGATGCCGTATTTGACGGGCAAATCAGATTATCCGCCGCAAGACCCGACGGTTGGCGGCGCGCTCGCGCAGATGTCCAGGCTTTTTCCGCATTCCGGCTACGATTTCGGAACGCGCGTTCGTCCGATACCGGAAAGCGATGAAATCGAGGAGATGCCCGGCTGGCGCGTCGTCCACACGCCGGGACACACCGCCGGACACATTTCACTTTTTAGAGAGTCAGACCGAACTTTGCTCGCCGGCGACGCGTTGGCGACGATGAATCAGGATTCGTGGATTTCAAACGTCACTGAAAAAAAAGAATTTTGCCATCCGCCCGCGCCGTTCACCAGCGATTGGACAGCAGCGCGGCGTTCCGTCAAAATTCTTGCGACGCTCGAACCAAACGCCGTCGCCTCCGGACACGGACAACCGTTCACAGACGCGGAAACGGCGGAACAGCTGAAAAATTTCGCGCGAAATTTCACCGCCCCGGCGCACGGCAGATATGTTAGACAGCCCGCCATCACTAATGAAAACGGCATCGTCGCACTTCCACCGCCGGTGCGAGACCCGGTGCGGCAGAAACTGATTGGCGCGGCGATTGTGGCGGGCGGCGCATTGGCTTTTAGCTTTTTAAAACGGAGGCGCGATAATAATTCGTAAATTTATTTTAACGGCGCGATTTCGAGCAGACACGCTCTAAAAACTGGACGGCATTTTTTCGGAACCGAAGGAGTATTATGACAATAAATTACAATGAGTGAGAGATTTACCGATTACAAATGATAAATTACTGTAAAATAATTTTTTGAACGACAGATTGATAGTTGACTTTAAGCACAACGAACAAAGGAAGGAAAAAAATGAGCTTAATCGAAAATATAGTTTCCGCCGTGAAACCGCATAATTCGAAAGGTACGATACACGTCGTTGACCGGAGCCCGCTCAACTGGCTGTATATTATTACAAACACGACGCCGAACGCGCCAGACAGTTGTTTGCCGAAGCCGGTTGGCAAAAAGATAGACGTTTGAAGTTAGCGACGGCGAATGAGCGCGAAAATCTGGCGCGAATGATTGCGTCGGACATATCAAACGCTCTAAAAATTGGCGTTGACGTAATTGTTTTTTCTGATGCGGAAAAGTTAGAGGAACTGCGAAAATTAGCCGAAAAGAAAACCGCGCTCGATTGGGACATTTTTATATATAACTGGAGCGGACAGACGACCGACGCGCCGCCGCTCGAACTGCACTATCATTTTGTCGGAGCGAACGGCGCATTACGAGCCGGAAAACCGATTGCCGAATTTGAAAAAATGTATGACGAATTTACCGAGCAGACAAACATTTTGATGCAGGCGAAAATGGCTTATGATCTTGATAAATTTGTTTATGATGAAGCATTGGCGCTATTTATGTGTTCACCGCAGGCGCTTTACGCGGTCAACAAAAGCGTTGATTTTACGCCGTATGCGATAACTTTCGAGTTAGCCGATTGCAGCGTGAACAGCAAACATTGGTCACGGCAAACAAAAGATTCGGATTGAGTAAGCGGCGTTTGATTCAGCACAATGAAAGAACTGCAAACAATTCTCGAAACGCACTCTGCGTTGAACGCGGGTAAAAACGCTGTGTTGGCGACGGTTGTTGACGTGCAAGGTTCGAGTTACCGCCTTCCGGGAGCGCGGATGCTAATTGACGAAAGCGGAAAGAGCGTCGGAACGGTCAGCGGCGGTTGTCTGGAAGCCGACGTTCTCGAACGGGCTAAAAAAGTTTTAGTGAACAATGTGCCGACGGTTATTACTTACGACACGACGCAAAACGAAGATTCGGTTTTCGGGCTTGGAATGGGCTGCCGCGGCGTGGTTCGCATTCTGCTCGAAGCGGCAAGCGATAATCGTTTATTTGAATTTTGGCGTGAGTGTTTTGAACAGCGAACTCGCGGCGCGATTGCTACTTTAATTTCTACGGTAGAAGATTTTCCGCTGCCGCTCGGCGCGCGAGTTTTTATGCGGTCAGAAGAAAATTTTGAAATGACTTTTGACCGCGTTAATTTTCAAATCAAAGATTTTCTTCAAACTTTTTTGACTGACACGTTTGCGGCTTTATCTGAAAATTGTTCGGGCGCAAAAATTTATGAAAGCGAAAGAGGCTCGCCAGAATTCTTTATTGAAGTGATTAATCCGCCGATTTCGCTTTTGCTTTTCGGTGCAGGTTATGACGCGCTCCCGGTGGCAAATTTCGCTAAAAATCTAGGTTGGCGCGTGTCCGTGATTGACCACCGCGCAGCGTGGGCGAATGCCGAGAGATTCGCCAGCGCTGACGAAATTATCGTTTCGGGCGTCGAGGATTTAGACGCTAATTTATTTGCCGATGAAAATTCAGTCGCGGTCATTATGACGCACAATTATGAGCGCGACCGGGAGATTTTGCGCCGTCTGCTCGGCTCATCAGTCAGATATATTGGCGCGTTAGGTCCAAAAAAACGCACCGAAAGACTGCTTGCGGAAATCGGCGAAAAATTTTACGGCAAGCAACTTGTTAAAGTCTACGCGCCCGTCGGGCTCGACATCGGCGCGGAAACGCCGGAAGAAATCGCGCTCGCAATTATTGCCGAAATTCAAAGCGTTTTAGCGAATCGGCAAGGCGGATTTTTGCGTGAACGCGACGGCGGAATTCATTAAAACGAACAACGAATGATAATGAAATCAACCGATTTAACTTACTATTCTGTGATTTCTACCAAACATTCCAAAATCGGCTTAATTTTATTGGCGGCAGGCGCGTCCAGCCGAATGGAAAAAATCCCAAAGCAACTGCTCGAATTTCGCGGTAAAACTCTTTTGCGCTACGCGGCGGAGACGGCTTTGGCTTCCCAATGTCATCCGGTTTGCGTTGTTTTGGGCGCTAATGCCAAAAAGCTTCGAACGGAAATTGCTGATTTGCCAATTGAAATTACCTTTAATCTAAATTGGGAAATGGGTTTGAGTTCGTCTTTGCAAGCGGGTTTACGGAAAGTGCTGGAAATTGAGTCGAAAATTACCGCCGTCTGCGTAATGCTTGCTGATCAACCGCTGATAACTGCTGGCATTATTAATAATTTAATAAACATTTTCGAGTGCGGCGAAAATCCGCTGGTCGTTTGTCAATACGCAGAAACAACGGGCGTTCCGGTAATTTTAGCGCGGAGTTTATTCAACGAAATACACGATCTGAAGGGTGATGCGGGCGCAAAAAAGATTATCCAAAAACATTTTGCTTTCGCGGCAAAACTTTTCGTCCCGGAAGCCGCGCTCGACGTTGATTCGTGGGATGATTACGAAAGAATACAAGCGTTTGATCAAAAATAGTAGAAGGGAAAAAGCAAACCAAATCGATCAAGTGGAAATTTGAACCAGACGCTTTTCTTCGATTAGAGATTTCGCGCCTGAGCCTTCGCTTCGCAAAATCTCGACTTCTTTGACAAATTCTTCGACAATATCGGCGCCGGAAACTCTGCGCATCGGTACGCCGTCCTTGAAAATCATTCCAACATTACGCCCGAAAGTGATGCCGAGCTGTGAGTCGTGCGCTTCGCCTGGACCATTGACGGCGCAGCCCATAATTGAAAGATGAAGCGGTTCTTCGACGTGTGCCAGGCGGCGTTCGACTTCCGTAACGATCTCGACAAAATTATCAATGTCGAGTCTTCCGCAGGTTGGACACGCGACAACCGTCACGCCGCGTTTTCTAAGTTCTAATGATTTCAAAATCTCCCAACCGACGCGTACTTCCTCGTGCGGTTCCGCCGCCAGCGAAACGCGAATTGTGTCGCCGATTCCGTCGTAAAGCAGAATTCCCAAACCGATTGCCGATTTTATCGAACCGCCAAACGCCGTTCCCGCTTCAGTTACGCCGAGATGAAACGGATATTCGACTTTTTCCGCCATCAGGCGATATGCCGCGACCGTCCGATTAACGTCCGACGCTTTAAGCGAAATAATCGTATTTGAAAATCCCAAATCTTCAAGAATCCGTACGTGCCGCATACCCGATTCAACAATCGCTTCGGGCGTCGCTGTCCCGTATTTCTGCAATAAATCTTTTTCGAGCGAGCCGCCGTTGACTCCGATCCTGATCGGTACTTTCTGCGCTTCGGTGGCGCGGACAACTTCCCTGATTCTTTCGAGCGAACCAATATTTCCCGGGTTCAAACGCAATTTATCAATTCCGGCTTCGAGCGCCATTAAAGCAAGTTTGTAATGAAAATGAATGTCGGCGACGATTGGAACCGCTGTTCGTTTGCGAATTTCTTTGAGCGCGATTGCCGCGTCTTTGTCGGGCACGGCGATGCGGACAATTTCGCATCCCGCCACCGTCATTTCTTCGATTTGTTTGATTGTGCCGTCAACGTCGGTTGTGTCGGTCTTCGTCATCGATTGTACCGCCACGGGCGCGCCGCCGCCGATTTGTACATTTCCAACCATCACCGATTTTGTATTTCTTTTCATTTTATTTTTCAAACAAAAATTAAAAAGGATGAAGAAAATAAACATGGATAAGAACAATTTCCATTGGTCTTTTTATCCTTGCTTATCCACTTCATCCCGGTCAATTAAATGTTTATTTTCCGAAAAGGCGCGAAATATCAAAGAATATTGTCGTCACCATCAGCAGCAAAATAATGCCTAACCCGACAAGCTGGATTTTTTCCTTAACCGCCATCGAAACTGCTATTCCAAACAATCCTAGAAAACCTTCAACCGCCAGAAGCGCGATTTGTCCGCCGTCAAGCATCGGAATCGGCAGAAGGTTAAACACTCCTAAGTTTAAACTGATCAAAGCAAGAATCGAAACGAGTCCAGCAAACCCCTGTTCGTGAACAACTTTGGAAATTATCTGGACAATCCCGATTGGTCCCGCAAGACCCGCGTCTTTCGCCGAACGCTCGCCGGAGAAAAGCTGCCCGAAAACCTTGCCTGTCAGGCGAATAATTTCAAGATTTGAATTAACCGCAAAAGTCGCCGCCTGCGCGATGTTTGCCGGTTCGCGCGTCATAATCTGTTCGGGAGCGAACGCTGCGCCGACCTTGAAATTTCCGTCGTCTTCCTGTTTTGGCTGAACGGTTAATTCTTTTCGTTCACCGCCGCGCTCGACAAGAAGTTTGATTGGTACGCCGTTTGTGCCGCGAATCAAGTTTGGAACTTCGCTTGAATTACGGATCGGCTGCCCGTTAAAAGTCAGAACTTTATCACCTGCCTGCAATCCTGCCATCGCCGCCGGTTTATCGGGTGAAACGGCATTGACAACCACCGGTTCGACGCCCATATCCGGTTCTAAATCAAGCGTTCCCATCACATTGCCGTCCTTGACAACTTTTGAAGGTTTAATTTTTAAGGGCAGTTTTTGTCCTTCGCGTTCGACAACGATTGAAACTTCTTTTTCCGGCATTACCAGCGCATCGTGTTCGATGCGTCCCCAAGTCGGATTTTCCACGCCATCAAACTGAACAATTCGGTCACCAAGTTTGATACTTGCCTGTTCTGCCGCGCCGCCCGTTTTGATGACGCCAACAACCGGTGCAGGCATCGAAGGCAAACCCATCATCAGAGCGCCAAAAAACGGAATTGCCAGCGCGAGCAAAATATTCATAAACGGTCCGCCGATCATTACCAAAAACTTCTGCCAGCGCGGACGCAGTTCGTAAAGCTCGGATTCGGGAACGACTTCACCTTCCGATTCTCCACCTTCAAGCGCTCCGGTCGCTTCGTCACCGTAAAGTTTGACGTAAGCGCCGAGCGGAATCGCGCTGATCCGGTAATCGGTATGCCCGATTTTTTTGCCCCAGATGCGCGGACCTAAACCAAAAAACGAATACGCTTCGACCCGCATTCCAAGCAGTTTGGCAACGGCGAAATGTCCAAATTCGTGGATGTTGATGGCGATGCCGAGAACAAAAATGACGGCTAAAATAACTATTATAAAATCGGGCATTATTATAAATTCCTCTTTAAAAATTTTCTGACTGCTTAGAAACAAGTTCCGGCGGTCAAGTTGTCAGTAAAAGTGTAAATCTCTCTCGGAAGTTTGGCAACTACGGCAGGATTTCGGTAACTTTGATGCTCGCCTCCGGCGCGGCAAGCGGCGAAACTTCATCGCCTTCGGTAAAAATTTTAATTTCCGTATAAATGAAACCGAGTTTTCGGTCTTTAATCGGACGGCGATAAATTTCTAAACAACGGTTTTTCAAATTCAAAATCCAGTAATCGGAAATTTTGTTTTCTGCATATAAACTTGCTTTTTTTGTGCGATCAAAATTCAAAGTCGTATCGGAAACTTCAATAATCAACTCGGCAACTCTTGGATGAGACTCGTTGTAATCGCGGATTGCGCCTTTCACGACCGCCACGTCCGGCTCAGGCGCGTCGGTTTTGCCAAAATTCATCGGTAACTGACTATCAACAATAAAACCTTTTGCAAAAATATTTCTTAGAAGTTCAATAACTAATCTCACGGCGGTTGCATGGGCTGATTTCATCGGTGACATTTCAATAATTTCTCCTTTTATCAATTCAACCCGCTTGCCCTCAAAAAAACCGTGTTCCGCCATTAGATAATATTGATTGCGCGTCCAGCGTACTGTTTTTGGCTCGCCATTTGTTTTTATTTTTTCGGGTTGAATTGTCGTTTGAGTTTTCACTTGTTCTAAAACCGCGTTCATAATTTTTACCTCAATTTGCCAAAGCAATTTTCGCCGTATTCTCCAGAAACATTATAGCCTGTTTTCTCGCCCGGGCATCAGTTTCGAGAATAATTTCTAAACTTGTGGCGGCTTTTGATTGGTGTTCATTCATTACGCTTTCGATGATTTTCGGAATGTCGGACAGACGAATTTTATCATCGAGAAACGCGCCGACGACGATTTCGTTAGCGGCATTAAGAGCCGCGGGCATCGTGCCGCCGATTTTCAGAGCTTTGTAAGCTAAAGCTAAACACGGAAATTTATCTAAATCAGGATTTTCAAATGTCAGATGCGACAATGCGGCAAAATCGAGCGGCGGTAATTGACAAGGTTTTCGCGCCGGAAAAGTTAGAGCGTATTGAATCGCGTGCCGCATATCGGTGACGCCGAGCTGCGCAATAATCGAATTATCGACAAGTTCAATCATCGAATGAACAATTGACTGCGGATGGACGACGACCGAAATTTCGCCAGCCGAAAAGCCGAAAAGCCAGTGCGCTTCGATCACTTCCAAACCTTTATTCATCAGAGTCGCGCTGTCAATCGTAACTTTATCACCCATCTGCCAGGTCGGATGATTTAAGGCTTCGGCGCGCGTCGCGTTTTCGATTTCCTGTTTTGTTTTCGTGCGAAAAGGTCCGCCCGAAGCCGTTAAAATCAAGCGTTTGACTTCCCGCCTTTGTTCGCCGCGCAAACATTGATGAACCGCGTTGTGTTCGGAATCAACCGGCAAGATTTCCGCTTTATTTTCCCGCGCCGCTTTGGTCATCAATTCGCCCGCCATCACAAGCGTTTCTTTGTTGGCGAGCGCGACTCTTTTTCCCGTTTCGAGCGCGCGCAAAGTCGGCACAAATCCGATCGCGCCGACAATTGCCGAAACAACCGTTTCCGCTTTTTCGTGAGTCGCAACGTTGATCAAACCTTTTTCGCCAATCTCAATTTTCGGCGTTTTAACGTTTATTTTATGAATTTCCCGTAAAAGATTTTCCGCGCAAATTTCATTTTCGACGGCGACAAGTTCAGGTTTGAATACGGAAATTTGTTCAGCGAGCTTCTCGACATTTTTTCCTGCGCCGAGCGCGACAACGCAAATATCGCCTAAAAATTCAACTACTTTCAGCGTATTGCACCCGATTGAACCGGTTGAACCTAAAATGGAAACAGCTTTCATAAATAATCAATTACCCGGCGGCAAATTTTGTCTTTACTTAACTTTACATTAAAAAAGTATTTTTTTTCCAACTATTACGTTTTGGGGCGTGTCATAAGTTGCGAGTCAGCTTTCGGAATTGGTTTTTTAGGGATTTCGTTTTTGACCAAAAAAATTACAGAGGGAGAAATAATATGAAGAAATTTTTAGCTTTAGCAGTACTTTTAATGTCGGCGGTGGCTTTCGTCCCGTCGGTTGAAGCAAAATTGAATAGTGCAGCGGCGAATACTGTCAGTGAACCGCAAATTCGTGTTCAAATCGGACAAAATCGCCGTGGTCGTTATAATCAACAACGTCGCGCCGTCCGCACATATACGCGGAATGTTCGTGTCGGCAGACAGCTTTATCGTGAAACTTATCGCGTTACTTATCGCGCAAACGGTTCGACCCGAACGCAATTACTCAGACGCGTCCGCATCGGTCGCGTCAGTCGTTATTAATTACTGAACAAATTGGTAAAAAATTTGAGCGGAAAACTACTCTCTCCTCCCGCTCTTTTCTACCTTCAAATCTTTTTCAGCAAATTCCCTCGCCGCTTCCAGATAATTTCCCTTCTCTTCTTTTTTATCCAGATACGCGTTAAATTCCGCCGATTTATTCTTGGGGACGCTTAAAGTTTGCCATTCGGAGGCGCGAAAATGTTTTGCCAAAAAGGTAATTTGCCCGACATGCGAAGCCGTGTGCGCGAGCGCTCGAACGATTGCTTTAACTACTGTCAAATCTTCGCCGCGAATATACACAGCTTTGCCTAAATCTTCAATTGTCAAAGTTTGCAAAGTTTCAAAAAGAGCATTCCAGCCGTTTTCCCAAAAACTCATTAAACTTTCGCGCGTGTCGTCTTCCGCAATAAATTCCGAATCACGGTTACGGTCAGGTTTTTCGCCATCAGAAGTCAAAAAATTCGTCCAGCGCGAGCGCAAATTTCCACCGATGTGCTTGGCAATTGTCGCAATCGAATTAGACTCGTGGTCAATTGCTCGAAAAAATTCCTCGTCCGAAACTTGTTTCATCGCTTTTTCCGCGAGTTTTTTATAACTGCTAAAAGCGTCAGCCGATTCGTCCAGAAAGTTTTGTAAGATTTGCTTCATAACTTTAGATTTTTATATACCGGAAAAATTATCAGTAAATTTCTGTCGAGAAATTATATCAAATTGGGAATCCCCTGTCTGACTTTCAAAGACTCGACCGAACGCCCGGAAGCTGTTGTCAGCAGAATTAAAGAATTGGTTGGCATAAATCCTCGAAATCTCGCTCCGCACCTGGCAAATATCGCTTCCGGAAAATGGAAAAAAGGTTCTATTCCCTATCTATGTTCCCGGTATTCACCTTTCATCAATATAATTAATAGTGTTCTTCTGCTGTTGATTGACCTGATTTATGACACCATTCAAAAAATTATTAGTCAGTTAAAAATCCTGTCATTTCCTCCCCGGTGTGTTGACAATTTCCACAATGGTTAACACTGAAATCAATCTTTCGAGTTTTCATTTTTACACTCTAAACATTAGGTAAACGGTTGATAACAAAGCGAATGGCACGAAACTCGCTTATCTATAGCCGTCAGGCAAGAAAAACATTTTACTATTTCATTTTAGGAGACTGAATATTGATGTATTACCCCTACCCTACAAAAGTGTCTAAGTTCGTAACCTCTTTATTTATACTATTTCTGGTATTCACCGGAAATATTTTTGCGCAAGACGGCAACGCCTCCCCGAGAGGTCTCGCCCGCGGGCAAGCCGCAATCAACAAATTAAACGATCGCCTGCCTGCCGTAGCTCATAAATACGGCAAATCATCCCAGGAACTGCGAAGTCTGTTTCTTGAAGACTGGACTCTTCATGTCGATGATACGGATAGTCTGCTTTATGTCGATGACGCGACCGAGCAAACTGAAACTACCCAAACCGACGCGCCGGAAATAGCCGCCGCCGCGCCTTTCTCCTACGAGCAGACATTTCAACTGCACAGCCGTCCTGGTTCAAATCGGGTTATCTATCTTGATTTTAACGGTCACACAACGTCAAATACCGCCTGGAATTCAAGTTATACGAGCGGTCAACCGATAAATTCCGCGCCCTACAGCCTCGACGCTGACCCGAATACTTTTACGACTCAGGAGCAGGACGCGATTCAATACATCTGGCAGCGAGTAGCGGAGGATTATGCGCCTTTTGATGTTGATGTGACGACTCAGGATCCCGGTGACGCCGCTATTTTCCGAAGTGCTTCATCCGACTCGCTTTACGGAACACGCGCCGTCATCAGTCCGACTAATTTCACGGGCAGAAGCATCGGCGGCATTGCTTATATGAGCGTCTTTAACAACACTGGCACCGACTACAAACCGGCATTTGTAATGACTTCCGGTTTGGGAAACAACGAAAAATATATTGCCGAAGCGACTTCGCATGAAGTCGGACACAATCTCGGCTTAAGTCACGACGGAAAAACAAACGCCGACGGCACAACGACCGCGTATTATTCGGGACACGGCGATTGGGCGCCCATTATGGGCAACAGTTACTACAAAGCCGTCACGCAGTGGAGCAAAGGCGAATACGCGGGCGCCAACCAATCGCAGGATGATCTGGCGGTGATGCAAACTTACGGAATCGCCTTGCTTTCCGACGACCACGGAAATACAAATGCCGGCGCTACCGTTTTGAGCGGCACAAACATCAGCCGGTCCGGCGTAATTACAACCAGAAGCGATGCTGACGTTTTCCAGTTTTCAACCGGTGAAGGCAATGTCACGATTAACTTT
>JACCRD010000162.1 GCA_013813755.1 Acidobacteriota bacterium
GAGAAGTTCATCCGCCGATGTCTCGCCCCCCATCAACTTGTTGAAGCTTTCAGATTGCCCGTTTTGACTTTCAAATTTAGCTTGTTTCTGCTTTATCTGAGCAAAATTCGCCGGAAAAAATCTTTCTATAACTTTAAGTGCGGACGGGTTGCCGTAAAAAGAAGTCGCGTTCGGACGAAGTATAAACTTAGCGGTTTTATCGGCTAAATCTCGCAGAAAACGGTCGGATAATTTGAGCGCTGGAGTTTCCTCTGTTTTTGCCTGTCCAAATTCACCCAAAAAATATTGTAGAAAACTCGAATCTTGATTGTTGTCACCGAAATTTATGTTAAGAAGTTTTTGCGCTACTAATTCAATCAACTCATTTGCCGTTTGAGAATCTTTCTGGTGAATTTTCCTGAGTAAATTTACGGTGTCAGGAGACACATCCTTTTTTAAACTCTCTCGAAGAAGTTTGGCGGCGCGCTGCGGATTTTGATCAACTGCCATTGCGATTAAGCGTTGCTCGCTTTGGACTTCATTTCGAGCAAAATAACGACTTTGAGATTGATTGTCGTCGGCTAAATTTAAAATTGCCTGCGCGATTTTTACCGGGCGAGTTTTTAGCATTGCATCGAGCGCGTATTCCGCATCACGCGCCGCGATGGTCTGCAAAATTACCAAACGCGGCGATTGCCCGTAAATTAAATTATTAAGATATTCCTTTTTTCCCTTTTGGGCTTCGGCTTCAGTTTGCGCGGTGATTAAATCAGTAATCGAGTTTTGGAAAAGGGCGCGTGCGCGTTTTTCGTCGGTATGCCACAAAATGTTTCCGACTTTTGCGTAAACAAAGGCGCGGTTTTCGGGAAGTCGCAGATTTTTCGCGCCGGCGAGAATCTGTTCGACAAGCGCTGTTTCCTGCCGCAATTTTTCCTTCGTCGCTTCATCAGTGCTTTGAGCGGAAATAAAGAAAGGAAATACCAAAAGCGTGAGAATAAACAGGAAACGTCGCATCTTTTAATCCTCCAATTTCGGACATTACCAGCTGATAATGTTTATTTTAAAAGTTTGTCTTCTTCCTAACAGAGATATGAAAGCGGAGAAAGGTTGCCGGGCGAAGAAATACTTAACAAATTTTTTAAATTCCTTTCTTTTTAAAATTGAAATTTATTTGTTTGAGATTGCGTTGATCATTTCTTTGACGGCTTGATTCAATCCGACAAAAATTGAGTGCGAGATAATGTTGTGTCCGATATTAAACTCTGTAATTTCAGAAATCACGGCAAGCGCGGCGACGTTTCGATAAGTTAAACCGTGTCCGGCGGCAACGATCAGACCCGAATTTTTGGCAATCTGCGCCGCATTCCTGACACGCCGGATTTCTTCTGTCGCTCGCTCGAGTCCTGCGCTGTGTGAGGATTTCGCGCCGATTGTTAAATCTGCGTATTCTGCCGTGCAAATTTCGATTTGTTGCGCGCCTGCCCGTTTTGCCGCTTCAATCTGTTTTTCTTCAGGGTCGATAAAAACGCTTGTAAAAATTCCGGCGTCGCGCAAATCTTTGATTGCCAAACTGACAGCCTCAAAATTACTCGCAACATCCAAGCCGCCTTCGGTAGTTACTTCGTTTGGATTTTCCGGCACGAGCGTGACGGAATCCGGCTTTATTGCAAGAGCGATTTTGACCATCTCTGTGGTTGCCGCCATTTCGACATTCAGATAAGTGGTGACAACTTCGCGCAGAAGCGAAATGTCTTTGTCCTGAATATGCCGCCGGTCCTGCCGAAGATGAACTGTGATGCCGTGCGCGCCGGCGTGTTCGCAAATAACTGCTGCGGCGATAATGCTAGGCTCGATTGTTTTGCGCGCTTCTCTAACTGTGGCGACGTGATCAATATTGACGTTTAATCTTTGGTTCATAAAGCGATTTTGTACTTCCCTTGTTTCGCGTTTCGGCGGATTTGGAGAACTTCCGTGAACATTCTCCGGCTGTCGCGGAAAACGCTAATTGTTGTTCCCTCGCAGTGATTCCAACGGACGGGAATTTCCTTGAGGCGCAATTTGTGATAATTGGCGACAAACAGAAATTCGACGTCAAAACCGAAACGGTCAATTTTCATCACGTCGAGTAGCGGACGGAACTTCTGCATTCTGAACGCTTTAAAACCGCACTGCGTGTCCCAGAACGGTAAGCCGGTTTGCAGGCGGACGAGCAGATTAAAAACTTTCCCGCTTTGTTCGCGCCGCCACGGCTGATGAATTCCGATTAAATTTCGGTCGAGCGCGCGCGAACCAAAAGTGACATCAAATTCATCAAGCTCAATCGGTTCGACAAGTTTCGGCAGTTCCTCGATTGGTGTCGATAAATCAGCGTCGCTAAACAAAGCAATCGCACCACTTGCCGCCATCAGACCGGTTTTGACCGCAAAACCTTTGCCGCGATTTTCTTCGTAGCGGATAACTTTGGTTTTGATGCCGGGAAATTCTTCACAGGCTTCGCGCCCGACTTCGGCGGTTTTATCACCTGAACCGTCATCAACAACAATTAATTCAGCGTTCAGACTTTCTTTGTTAATAAAATCAAGAATGTTTCGAAGCGAATCGCCGAGTCGTTTTTCTTCGTTAAATGCCGGAATAACAATGGAAAGAGTAGATTTCATCGTGATAAAAAAACTAAAAATCAATAGTAATTGCAGAGCGGTATTTTGTAAATCAGAAGTGAAATGTTTTTTAAATGTCAGTGAGCTTTTGGTTTTAATTGACAACTAAAGACTGACTTTTTACAACCAATTCGTGATATAATTTGCAAAAGTGTAGAAAATTTATGATTACTAAAAAGTTTGGACTAATGGCGCTTCTTGTGGTTCTGGCTGGCGCGGTTTTTGGTGGTATTTTCGGTAATTTGCCGGTTACTTCCTCAGCTGATGCGACGCTAAATTCCGAAAAAATTGTTGCCGACTATCGCGAAGCTCTAGGCGTCATTGACAACAATTACGTCGGAAAAATCGACCACGAAAAAGTTTCCGAAAGCTCAATCCAAAGTATGTTGTGGACGCTTGACCCGCATTCAGCTTTTTTTACGCGCGATGAATTTCGCAAACTTTATGAAGATCAGTCTTCTCAATTTTACGGCATCGGCGTTTCAATTCTGCAGCACCGCGACGGAGTTTATATCAGTTCGATCATTCCCAATACACCCGCCGATAAAGCCGGTTTGCGCTATGGCGATAAATTTGTGCAGATTGACGGCAAAGACGCTAAAAAATACACGAGTGCCGAAGTTTCTAAAAACGTCCGCGGCGAGCGCGGAACGCCCGTTAACATTAAAGTTGAACGTCCGGGAAGCGAAACGTTGAATTTTGATATTGTGCGCGGCGGTGTTCCTTTGCCTTCGATTCGCAATCATTTTATGCTCAAAGACAATATCGGCTACGTCGCTCTCAGCGGCGGATTTCAGGAAACAACTGCAGACGAACTGGACAAGTCAATTGCCGATTTAAAAAAACAGGGAATGAAAAGCCTCGTGCTTGACCTGCGCGGAAATCCCGGCGGGCTTCTGCCGCAGTCAATCGAAGTTGTCAGTCGATTTATATCATCCGGGCAAACTGTCGTCTCGGTTAAGGGGCGTTCGGGTTATGCGCAGTCAAAAGATTTACGTTCGAGCGGCAGGACACTCCACGATTTCCCGCTGGTGGTAATGATCAACGGCAGTTCGGCTTCGGCTTCGGAAATTGTTGCGGGTGCGATTCAGGATTACGGACGCGGAATGGTCGTCGGAACCGACAGTTTCGGAAAAGGTTTGGTACAGAGAGTTTTCCCGTTGCCGCTCGGCGCGGGATTGACCTTGACGACTGCTCGATACTACACGCCTTACGGACGCTCTCTGCAGAAGGATTATTCGGGCGGCTCGATTTATGATTACTACACAAATAATTCGGGCGGCGAGGAAGAAGGACCGGGTAAAATAAATCCGAATGTCAAGCCTAAACCGGCGGGAAGTCCTGTCACGACGGCAGGCGGCAGAGTTTTCAACAGCGGGCGCGGAATCGAGCCGGATATTAAAGCCACTCCGCTCGCGCTCACGCCGCTTCGTTTTCGAATCAACGAAGCCGCCTTTTTCTTTGTACGGCAGTTAATATCCGGGCAAATGAAAGGCTTGGAGTCATACAAAGTCGGCAAACAAAATTTTAATTTGACGATTCAGCCGAATGATCTGCAGATTACCGATAAAATTTTAGAAGCGTTTCGCGTCTTTGCCGTTAAAGATAAAGACAACGGTTTGACAATTGAAAATATTAACAGTCAGCTTGAATTTGCTAAAACAAGACTGCGCCAGGAACTTGCCATTGCAAATTATTCGAGCGAAGCCGGGCAGCAGGTTTTAACCGAAACTGATCCGCAGGTTTTGAAAGCAATCGAGGCAGTGCCTGAAGCTCAGAAATTACTCGGAAACTTTCAGGCGAATAAACGGTAAATTATTTAATAGAGAAACGCGCGCTTTAGTTTGACTGCCAATGGCGAGAACTGAAGTCGCATTTCTTTATGCAAAAATAAAATATTTTGCCAGTCCGATCAGACCGCCGACGATGACAACAATCATAACATCCGCTTTGAAAAAATAAAGTCCAATGAAAGCGAGAATCGTCAACGAAAGGGCAAAAAACTCCGTTTGATTGTCGGGCAAAAAGATTACCGCCGCTCCAAACGTAATCGCTAAATTAAGAATTACGCCGACGACCGCCGCCATAACCCCGGAAAGCGCGCCGGTTACTTTTTTGTTGTCGCGTAATTTATCAATATAAGGCGCGCCGATAAAAATAAAGAAAAACGAAGGCAAAAATGTCGCGTAAGTTGCCAAAATCGCCGAGACAATCGCGCTTAAAGTTTGATTGGCGAGCGGCAAATTATTCCATCCCGTCATAAAGCCGATAAACTGCAAAACCATTATCAGAGGTCCCGGCGTTGTCTCCGCTAAAGCCAAACCATCAACCGTCTGCGCGGCGGTCAGCCACCCGGAACTAACGACGGCTTGATTGACATAAGCTAAAACCGCATACGCGCCCCCAAATGTGACAAGCGCCGCCTGCGTAAAAAATAAATAAACCCGGGTCAGCAAATTTTCATATCCGAGCAGACTGACCAGCAAAATAAAAGGAACCAGCCACAAAACAAGCGAAACGGCAAAAATTTTCAGCGGTTGAAGTCTGGAAATGGCTTTTTGTGGTTCTCGGGTGGAAATTTTTAACGCGCCGGTAGTGTCTTTTGAAAATTGCAGAGCGGCGAATCCGACGATCGCGGCGCAGACAACGATCAATGGAAAAGGTACTTGAAAAAAATAGATCGCCGCAAATGCGGATGTGGCAATCAAGATGTGCCACACAGATTTAAAGGATTTTTTGCCGATTTTCAAAACCGCTTCAATAACGATTGCGACGACCACCGCTTTGAATCCGTCTAAAACCGCGTCGATCTACGGTATATTTTCGTAAACTGCGTAAACATAAGAAAGCAAAAGCAGCAGAATAACCGATGGTAAAACAAAAAGAACACCGGCGGCAATTCCTCCGCGAATCCCGTGCAGCCGCCAGCCAATATAAGTCGCCAGCTGTTGGGCTTCGGGTCCGGGAAGCAGCATACAAAAATTAAGCGCGTGCAGAAAATCGTCCTGCTCAACCCATCGACGATTCTCGACGAGTTCCTTCTGCATAATGGCGATCTGTCCTGCCGGTCCGCCGAATGAAATAAAGCCGAGCTTTAACCAAAAGCGAAAAGCTTCCTTAAAAGTAACTGTAACTTTTGCGGCATTGTTCATCGTTAAAGTAATATAACTTCATAAATATTATTTCTCCAAACAAAATTCACAAACGTCTTTATCGTAATTTTCCTAATCTTGGAGTAAAATAATCACGTCATAATACAAACAATTTTCTATGTATAAACAAATAGGTGTAGTGACGGGCGGTGGCGACGCGCCCGGGTTAAACGCGGTAATTCGCGCGGTTGTACGAACGGCAGCCGGTGAGTTTGGAATGAAGGTGGTCGGCATCGAAGACAGCTTCGAAGGATTAATCGGCGAAACTAAAATCAGAAAACTGACCACCAAAAATGTCAGCGGAATACTTCCGCGCGGCGGGACGATTTTAGGAACCAGAAACACGGGCAGTTTTTGCAAATTTGTTAATGGAGTAGTAACTTTTCCCACCGGAGCGGTTGAAGAAGCGCTCGTTAATTTGAAAAAACTAGAAATTGAAGCGCTAGTTGTCATCGGCGGCGACGGAACTCTGGCGATTGCCGAAGGATTTGCCAAACGCGGGTTTCCGGTGATCGGCGTTCCGAAAACAATCGATAATGATTTAGCCGCGACCGAATTGACATTCGGTTTTATGACCGCGATTGATATTGCCACCGAGGCGCTCGACCGACTGCACACGACCGCCGCTTCGCACGACCGGGTAATGATTTTGGAAGTAATGGGCAGACACACCGGCTGGATTGCGCTGCACGCCGGACTTGCGGGAAGCGCCGACGTGATTTTAATTCCTGAAATTCCGTTTTCCTTTGAGTCAATGGTGCAGAAAGTTTATGCCCGCGAAAAAAGCGGTTCGCGCTTTACCAATATCGTCGTGGCGGAAGGCGCGAGGGAAGTGGGGAAACCTGAGATTTACAGAGATGCGGGCACCAGCCAGGCAGCTCCGCGCCTCGGCGGAATCGGTGAATATGTCAGAGAAAAAATTGAGCAGATAACCGGCAAAGAAGCGCGCTGCGTTGTTTTGGGTC
This sequence comes from Acidobacteriota bacterium, assembly GCA_013813755.1. Lineage (GTDB taxonomy): Bacteria > Acidobacteriota > Blastocatellia > Pyrinomonadales > Pyrinomonadaceae. The sequence continues at coordinate 6,754 of JACCRD010000162.1, forward strand.
ATTTGCAGCGCGGCGGAAGTCCGAATGCTTTTGACCGAATGCTCGGAACAAGTTTCGGAGCCTGCGCCGTTCGCGCGCTCGCGGTCGGGGAATTTGGAAAAATGGTCGCTTTGCAGGCTAACGAAATTGTGACCGTGCCTTTGGTTGACGCAATCGCTAATATCAAAAATGTTTCCGCCGACGGTCAGCTTGTTCGAACCGCACACGACATCGGTATTTCCTTTGCCTCTCCGAATACATCTCTGAAATAATTGAAAAATAAAAAGTACGCTCGACTGCGTTGTGAAAAATGCAGTCGGCGGTATAATTTCAAATCTAAAAAATATATGGACGCGATTAAAAAAAAATTACAGGCGGAATTAGACGAACTCGAAGAAGAGCTGCATTTCAGGCTGCCGAAAGAAATTCAGAAAGCCAGGGAGTTTGGCGATTTGCGTGAAAATGCCGAATATAAAGCGGCGATGGAACGGCAATCGATGGTGCAGGCGAGAATGCTGCAGCTGCGCAATCGGCTTGATGAAGTCGAATCGATCGACATTTCAAAATTGCCGACCGATAGCATCGCTTACGGTTCAAAAGTTGTTTTATATGATTTGGAGCGCGATGAAGACGTTACTTATAAACTCGTCACATCCGAGGAAAGCGACCCTGA
>JACCRD010000177.1 GCA_013813755.1 Acidobacteriota bacterium
GCCGAAAAGGTTCCGGCAATTTTTAAGCATTTTGAGAATTCTGCAAAATCAGAAGAATCACGCGAAAAAATCCAATCGGTTGAACAGGAAGTTGAGGAACAATCGTTTCCGACGATTTCCGTTCATCAGGAACCGGCAAAGTCAACGGAAAACGAATGGTCTAAGTCGCTTAATAAAGATGTCGAAAACAAGAAAATTCCGTTCACACAAATTCGTGAAACCGGCGAATTAAACGGGAAAGTTTTGGCGGAAGTTGAAGAACTCGCCGAACTGGAAACAGATGAAAAATTGCCTGTCCCGCTTGGCAAACCGCAAAACTTTAAAGAATACATTTTGCCGACATCCGAATTTTTAAACTTGCCGCCGCGACGCGTTCAGGTCGAAGAAGGAGAAGCCCTTGCCCTTGCCAGCGAACTCGAAGTAAAAACCAAAGAATTTAACGCCACCGGGCGCGTCGTCAACATCTGTCCGGGTCCGGTCGTGACGACTTACGAATACAAACCCGACCCGGGCGTAAAATATTCGCGCATTACGGGTTTGTCCGATGATTTATGCCTCGCGCTCAAAGCCGAATCCATCCGCATTAACCGCATTCCCGGCAAAGCCTTTGTCGGAATTGAAGTGCCGAACCGGGAACGTGACACAATTTATTTGCGCGAAGTCATCGAGTCGAAAAGATTCACTGAATCAAACTCGCTTTTAACCATCGCCCTCGGCAAAACTATTGATGGATTGAATTATGTTGCTGACCTTGCCAAAATGCCGCATCTTTTAATTGCAGGCGCGACCGGCGCGGGAAAATCGGTTGGAGTCAATACGCTCGTTGTTTCGATACTTTATAAAGCCAAACCCGATGAAGTGAAATTCATAATGGTTGATCCGAAGCGTCTCGAACTCGGACTTTATGCCGACATTCCACATCTTGCCACACCGATTATTACCGACCCAAAACGCGCCGCGATTTCACTCAAATGGGCAGTTTCGGAAATGGAGAAACGCTACAAAGACCTTGCTGTGTGGGGTGTTCGCAACATTGACGGATACAACACGGAAGTTAAAAAACGTAATGGCGTAGAGCGTTTCGATGACAATAGCGAACCGTGGAAAACGCTTCCGTATATCGTCATCATCATTGACGAACTCGCTGACTTGATGATGGTTTCCGGCAAAGAAGTTGAAGAATCAATCACACGTCTGGCGCAGATGGCGCGCGCCGTCGGCATTCATTTAGTTCTAGCTACGCAGAGACCGTCAGTTGATGTAATTACCGGATTGATTAAAGCAAACTTTCCGGCGCGAATTTCTTTTCGTGTTTCCTCAAAAGTTGATTCGCGGACAATCATTGACGGAAACGGAGCGGAAAGTCTTCTGGGGCGCGGCGATATGCTTTTTCTACCGCCAGCGACTTCGCAAATTATTCGTGTTCACGGCGCGTTTGTCGATGAAAAGGAAATTGCGAAAATCGTCGATCACGTTAAATCGCATGGCAGACCCGAATACGACACAACAATTACGAAAACCGAAGAGGAAATGGTTGATTCAGATGATTTGCCGGGTAAAAAAGACATCCTTTTCGCCGACGCCCTGCGAACTGTTGTTAGCTCAAAACGCGCTTCAACATCGCTCTTGCAGAGGCATCTGCGTATCGGTTACGGACGTGCTGCGGCGATTTTAGACGCAATGGTACGCGAAGGCTACATCGGCGAGATGGACGGAAGCTCACGAGCGCGTCCAATTTTGCAGAAAGCCTATGACGATTTACAGGAAGCTGAAGAAGGCAGGGAGCTGTAAAATAAAAAGTGCGAAATTTTGTTTTTCCGATTGAAAAAGTTTTCCACAGACTCTGTGGAAAAAGTCTGTGGAAAACTACTGTTTTGGAATCATAAATCATTATTTTCAAACAACTTTTAGCATTTTGCACATTTAAGTTGCAACAAAATATGAAATTTAATAACCCCTCTGTTGATAGCATTTACAATTTATATATTAAACTTCTGCTTTTATTTATTTGCTGTTTTTTCAACAGCTGCAACAGGACAAAGCAAGTGCCGCAAACGTATTTAACCGAAAATACATTTGTAATCTCTGAAAAAGCGATCAATATTAATCAGGCATCGGCGGAAGAAATGGAAAAACTTCCGCGAATCGGCGCGAAATTAGCGCAGGATATTGTCGCGCATCGCCTCAAATTCGGCAGTTTCCGCAAAACCGAACACCTTTTATTAATCGACGGAATCAGCGACAAACATTATAGGGAAATAAGAAATTTGATTAAAGTCGAATAAATTATTGTCAAGCCAAACTTTTTGCCGCCAATAAACAAAACTATTCTATTTCGATGTTTATACTTTGAGTTTTGACACTAAAAAAATTTCGTCTGATCTCGCCCTCTATCCGCTACTTTGGATTTCTATTGTTTTTATTTTTGGAATTCTTGCAGGAAAGTTTTTCGCTTTTGAGTGGCATATTTATTTGATTATCTGTATTATTTCTGCCCTCTTTTCCGCTTTTTTTAAAAAACATAAATTTGTTTTAGTATTTTTATTCGCGGCATTCTTTAATGCCGGCGGGCTAATTTATCAAATCGAAAATCAGACGCTTGCGCCGAATCGTCTCAAAAGAATTTACGATGAGAAACAAATTACGTCCGGCGATCCGCTGGAAATCGAAGGCGTTTTGCAGGGTAAACCAGAGCTTGCGTCAAGCGGATTTTTTCTGATTCTCAAAACCGAAAAATTAATTTATAAAAGTTCGGATATAAAAGTTTCGGGTAAAATTAGAATTTTTGCCGCTGTCGAAAACGAACAAATTAAAAGCGAATACGAACGCCTTAACCTAAATTACGGCACAAGAATCAGTCTTGCCTGCAAACTGCGCCGGGAAGAAAAATTCTTAAATCCTGGTGTTGTGTCGTCCAGAGAATTACTAGACCAGAAGGGAATTGACGCGATTTGCAATATAAAAAGCCCTCTGCTGGCGGAAAAAATTTCAGACATCAACACGTTTTCTCCGGCTCCGTGGCTTTATGAACGCCGGCAGGAATTAATATCCGATTTCAAAGCGAAATTTAACGTCTCGACCGCCGGAGTTTTAATCGCGTCTTTGCTTGGCAATGAATATTTTTTGACGAAGCAGACAGCGGAAGTTTTTCGTGAAGGCGGCACATTTCACATCCTCGTTATTTCCGGTTTGCACATCACATTTATTGGGGGCTTAATAATTTTGTTAGTCCGCCGTTTCACCAAAAAAAGATTTTGGCAATTTCTAGTCGCCGTCACAATTCTGTGGGCATATTCTTTGGCAGTCGGCGCCGATGTTCCCGTTGTGCGCGCTACAGTAATGTTCACCGTTCTTTTATTTTCACAAGTTGTTTTTCGCAATGGAACACTGCTTAACGCCTTGGGCGCGTGTCTTTTAATTTTGCTCGTTTGGCAGCCAAATGATTTATTCACCGCCTCTTTTCAATTAACCTTCTTCAGTGTGGCGGCAATTATTACAATGGCATTTCCGCTGCTTGAAAAATTAGAAGCCATCGGTAATTGGTCGCCTTCCGCCGAAACACCTTTTCCGCCGAACGTCTCCGCTGTTTTTAGGCGTTTTTGCGAGACTCTTTATTGGCGCGAAAATGTCTGGGAGAGAGAACTCGAGCGCAGCCTCTGGTCGGCAAAACTTTTTAAATCGTCTTATCTGAACAAGGGCACTCAAAAAAACTTCCAAAAAACTCTGCGCTATCTGTTTGAAGGTCTTCTGGTTTCATTATTTGTTCAGGTTTGGCTTCTTCCATTGACGATTTTGTACTTTCATCGGTTTTCAATCTTTGGAATTTTTCTGAATTTGTGGGCTGGCGTGGTCATCGCTCTCGAAAGTTTTACAGCAATCCTGGCGATTCTACTCGCTCAAATCAGTAATTCAATCGCTTTTCCGCTGATCAAATTGACTGAAGCTTTAAATTGGCTTTTAATTTCCGTACCGAATTTTTTAGCCGAAAACAATTGGGCTTCGTTGCGCGTGCCGAATTACGCGGGGGCGTTGAAATGGATTTATTTCTTGTATTTCGTGCCCGTTATTATTTTGACATTGATTATCAACGACTGGAAACCGTTTTCTTTAAGTTCAAAGTTTCGGGTTCAAGGTTCAAAGTCTAAATTTCTTTCAACGACATTTTTTCTTCGCTGCTCGCTGTTTTCTCTTTTAATTCTTTTTGCAGTAATAGTTTTTCATCCGTTCAGCAGTCCTGCATCTGACGGAAAACTGCACGTTGATTTTCTTGATGTCGGACAGGGCGATTCGGCTCTTTTGACATTTCCAAACGGTGAAACGATGCTGATTGATGGCGGTGGTAAAACGAGTTTCAACAAAATTTACGTACAAAATGAATTTGGAGATGAACCCGAACTTTTTGAGCCGGACGCGCAGAGCATCGGCGAATCAGTAGTTTCAAATTTTCTCTGGGCAAAAGGTTTCTCGCAGATTGATTATATTCTGGCAACCCACGCTGATGCCGATCATATTCAAGGGCTTATCGATGTTGTCAAAAATTTTCAAATTAAAACAGCGATTTTTGGAAAAACACCGTTCAAAGACGCGGATTTTGCCGAGTTTTATTCAATTCTGCATAAAAAAGAAATAGCGACGATAAAACTTTTGCGCGGCGATATTCTGAATATCGGAAACGTGCGAATTGAAGTTTTGTATCCTGAAGAAGAGGAATCTGCCCAGGGAGTTTCGGAAAATAATAACAGCGTTGTTCTGCGCGTAATTTACGGCGGGCGAAAATTTCTCTTTACGGGCGATGTTGAAAAGGAAACCGAAGCGAAACTTCTGGAAATGCCCGAGCTTTTACAGGCAGATGTCGTAAAGGTGGCGCATCACGGCAGCAAAACTTCTTCAACTCAAAAATTGATCGATGCGACAACGGCAAAAATCGCCGTTATTCCGGTTGGAAATAACTCACCTTTTGGTCATCCGCACCGGGAAGTGACGGAGCGCTGGCAAAATTCAGGCGCGAAAATTTTGACAACCGGGACGCGCGGGACAATTTCAATATCAACAAATGGCGAGGATTTAGAAGTAAGAACTTTTCTGCCGTAAAAAATTTGGAGACAAAAAAGATCGAAAGACTTTTATATAAAAGTCTTTCGAGCGTTCCTTTAGAGTCTAAGATTAATTAAGTATTTTACATAAATTTAACAAAAAGTCAAATTTTTCAATTAGCATAAATTACTTCAAATCTAAATCTGAAATTTTGCTGGTCCCAGTGCGCAATAAATCTCAGTGTTTAAAATGCCTCACGCTGGTCAAAGCCATCGCCAGACCAAGTTCGTCAGCTGCTTTGATGACTTCTTCATCACGCACCGAACCACCGGGCTGGATAATCGCCGAAATACCGAATTTAGCGGCTTCATCAACATTATCGCGGAACGGAAAGAAGGCGTCGGACGCTAGCACCGTATTTTTTAATTCGAGATTGGTTTTTTCGGCACGCATCGCGGCTATTCTCACCGAATCCACGCGGTTCATTTGTCCCGCGCCGACACCAACGGTTTGAAATTCATTGGCGAAAACAATCGCGTTTGATTTAACGTGTTTACAAACTTTCCAGGCAAAAAGCAAAGCGCGAATTTCCGCTTCCGTCGGCTGTTTTTTGGTGACAAACTGCAAATTTTCGGCAGTAATTACAAGATCGTCGCGATTCTGGACGAGCATTCCACCGGAAATTGTCCGGTATTCAATCGTCTGTCCGCCGATGCTTTTTTCTATCTGCAAAACGCGCAGATTCTTTTTCTGCCTGAAAATCTCGAGCGCCTCGGTATCAAATTCAGGAGCGATAACGACTTCTGTAAAAATCTCATTAACGGACGCGGCGGCTTTCGCGTCGACTTTTTTATTAAAAGCGACGATTCCGCCAAAAGCGGAAACCGGATCGGTTGCCAGCGCGCGCCGGTAGGCTTCTTCATTGTTTGCCCCGATGCCGACGCCCGACGGATTCGTGTGTTTAATAATCGCGCAGGCGAGGTCATCAAAATCGCTGACAAGCCGCCACGCCGCGTCCGCGTCCAAATAATTATTAAACGACATTTCCTTGCCGTGAAGCTGCTCGGCATTGGCGATTCCGTCATCCTCTCTGTCTAAAAATTCATACAGCGCGGCTTTTTGATGCGGATTTTCGCCGTAGCGTAAATCGCTCACTTTCGTTAATGCAATATCTTCATCGTAATTAAATTCCTGTTCAGTCTGCGTTAAAGCATTGCCGTTTTCATCGAATACTTCGGTGTCGAATTCATCGCCGAAATTTTCGCTGAAAAGCTGTTCGGTTTCCTTGAACATCTGAAACGCGGAATCATCGGCGGCTGGGTGAAAATTTTCGACAAAATCAAATTCCGCGTCACTCAACTGTTCGATCAAGTAATCTGAAATAATCGCGTCGTAATGCGCGGTATGCGTAAACGCAAGCGCGGCAAAGGTTTGGCGCGTCGCAAGCGAGACCGCGCCGCCCGTTTCTTTCAATTCTTCCAGAACTTTTTCATACAGACGGGTGTCTGTCACAACTAAAACATCGCGCCAGTTTTTCGAGGCGGAGCGAATCATCGCCGGTCCGCCGATGTCGATTTGTTCAATCGCTTCTTCAAGCGTTACGCTTTCGTCGTCGACGGTTTCTTCAAACGGGTAAAGATTAACGACGACTAAATCGATCGGCTCGATGTCGTGCTTTTTCATTGCCGCGACGTGTTCTTCGTTGTCTCTCAAAGCGAGAAACGCGCCGTGAATTTTCGGATGCAGAGTTTTTACGCGCCCGTCCATCATTTCGGGGAATTCAGTAATCTCTGAAACTTCCCGCACATCTATTTCGGCATCGCGCAAAGCCTGCGCCGTTCCGCCGGTCGAAATAATTTCAACGCCGAGTTCATTTAAAGCCTTCGCAAATTCAGCGATGCCTGTTTTATCTGAAACGCTTAAAAGAGCGCGTTTAATAATTTTTAAATCATTCATAAAATAACTGTGAAAAATAAAATAGCGGTCAGAGTTGACCGCTTTGTAGAAAAAGTATTGTCCGATATAGACAGAGAACAGAAGTTTCCGCGAAAAAAGCTTTTACCAGAAGTTCAAATCGAGCCATTAGCTGAGGAAAAAAAAGCGTCCCAGATACAGGAGACTCAACAAAAATGCTAGTGTGTAAATAACTATTTTGACGATACTCATAAAAAGTTTTTATCCTGGAATGAAAGTTTGAAATTGTATTATAAAGAATACGAACGAAAAAATATTTTAGTTCCCGTTTTATTTCGATGTCAATAACAGAAAAAAGGTTTCTGCTTTTAGCAGTGTTTTGCCTGGAAATTGTTTTTCTCACAGTCACCAATTTAGCACAGGATTTTGAAGCAAAAATAACACTCGCGCCGGGCGCGTCGACAACCGTTCAAATCGAAGGTAAAATCCTTAAACAAAAAATCGTCGGCTCAAATAAAAGCTGGAGTTTTATGCGCTCTTTTCCAGGAGTTGAAAATCTTGGCGAAAGAATTGAAAGTCTCAATTTATCAAACGCAAAGGGAGAAAGGGTGGCGTTTAGAAGTCTCGTTCCGGGCGAATATTTGGCGGAAGAGCAAGCTGAAAATTACCTTTATCAAGCAAATCTAAAAACGCCAAATCCGGCGGCGATGGCACACGTTTCCTGGATCAGAGACGAGCAGGGAATTTTGATGCTCGGTGATTTGCTGCCGCAATTTACCGCTGCAAACAATCAGCCGATTTCAGCAAAAATTACATTTCAACTGCCTGTGGACTGGAAGATAATCAGCCGCGAGAAAAAATCAGGCAATGGGGAATTTTTTGTTTCAGACGTCGAAAAAGCAATTTTTTTGATCGGAAAAAACTGGCGTGAAAAAGAAATTTCCGTTGACAAAAACAATTTGAATTTTGCAATTTCCGGCGAATGGAAATTTTCCGACGATGAAGCATTTCAAATGGCAGGTGAAATTTTTGCTGAATATAAAAAACAGCTCGGCGACATTCCCTTTGAGAACGCGCGGATAAATTTGATTCATTTCCCGTCGGAAATAAGTTTTGATCGGTGGGAAGCAGAAACGCGCGGCGCGAATGTGACGATTTTGTCGAGCGATATGCCGTTTAAAACTCTTTCCCTGCAGCGTTTGCACGAACAGTTGCGCCACGAAATCTTTCATCTCTGGCTGCCGAACAGTTTAGCTTTAACGGGAAATTACGCATGGTTTTATGAAGGTTTTACCGTTTATCAATCGCTGCGGACAGCGCTTGAGATGAACCAAATTCGCTTTGAAGATTTTCTCCGAACGCTTGAGCAGGCGCAATTTATCGATTCCCGGCGGATTCGGAGAACTTCTCTAATCGAAGCCTCAAAAAATCGTTGGAACGACTCGAGTTCAACCGTTTACGCGCGCGGAATGTTAATCGCTTTTTTGTGCGATTTGGCGCTGCTAAAAAACAGCAAAGGAAAACGTTCAGTCGCCGATTTATTTCGGCAAATCTTAAAACTCTACCCGATTTCAAACAAAGCCGTTGACGGAAATACATCTGTTTTGAGTGTTTTGGACGGTTACGCGGAACTTCGTCCGATTGTTGAGAAATATGTGAGCGCGGCGGAAAAAATAAATTGGCAAACCGAACTTGAAAGCACCGGCATCGAATCACGGGAATCCGGTTCTGTCCTTAAACTTCAGGTCAAAACAAAATTGCAGAATCAGGAAAAGAATTTGTTGGAAAAATTAGGTTATAATAACTGGCGAAAATCTTTGGGAAAATCAAAATGATAACGAGGAAATTAATTTTATTTACGGCATTTTTGCTCGGCGGCGCGTTTCTGAGCGGTTGCGGCGTGTTCAGCAGCGCAGTCCAAAATGTGACAGGTCTGGTCGGACTTGGCAGAACCGGGACGATTATCAATAAAGCCTGGATTCGCAGTTCCTACGCGGTTGTCGCGGCTGATCTTCTGGAAGTTAAACGGGGCGAATCACTCGACATTCTGGACGAAATTGATTTTGAAAAAGTGCGTTGGTATCGGGTTCGAGCACACGATGAAGTTAGTACCGAAGGCTGGATTGAAGCGCAAAACGTGATTATCGAAGAACTGCTCGAAAAATCCAAAAAAATTGCTGAAGAAGATAAAGACATCCCGCAGCAGGCGATTGGTCAACTACGCGCGGCTACTAATCTGCGTCTTTCGCCCGAACAGCGCGACGATAATATAATTGTTAAACTTGACAATCTGTCAAATGACAAACCGCAAAGTTTTGAAATAATTTCCTGGAAATATGTGCAGAAAACACAGGAGGTGATTGACATTGACGACGTGCGGAGAGGTGAGCAGAAACAAGTAAGACGCACGACAAAAAACGCTGAACTCGAAGCGGCAAAAGAAGCTAATGAGCCGGAAAAGATGGATGAAAAATATGACATCTGGTATAAAGTCCGGCTCGCTCGTTCGGTTTCGCCCGCGCCTTCGGGCTGGCTGTTCGGCAGACAAGTTGAACTTCAACTGCCGAACGATATAGTTTTTTACCAAAATAACAATAAAAAATTTATTGCCTGGCAAAGGCTCGATAATATTGAGTCAAACGATAAACCTGTGCTCGGCGATACGGGAACGGTCAAAGTTTCAAAGCCCGGAAGCTGGGTAATTCTCTCGCGGAGCAACATCGTTAAGGCAAAGGACGGCGTCGAGCCTGATTTCGACGGTATTTTAGTGCTTGCCTACGACAAATATAATGAAGAATATTATACGGCGTTTCGAAGCGGCGAAGTGTGGGGACTTCTTCCGCTCCTGGTTGAAGGGACTGGCGATAACAAAACTTTTACCGTCAAGCTTCATAAAGCCGAAAACCAATTGGCGGAATATCGTTTCGTTGTTTACAAAGATAAAAATCGCCTCAAGGTCAACGCGCCGCCGGATATTCCAAAAGGTGAAAATAAATAATTTAGAATTTAAGACTAGAAACTCAAACGCAAAAATTCTGAATCTTAAATCTATTAACTCTGAATATGGATGCTGAACTTAATTTAAATAACCCGTTTCCCGAACCGTTTGAGATACAGATTACCGACACACTTGATCTTCACGCATTTGCCCCGCGCGACGCGAAGGCGGTAGTTGAAACTTATCTTTCGGAAGCTTTTGATAAAGGCTTTTTGGTGGTAAAAATAATTCACGGCAAAGGAATCGGCATACAGAAGGAAATAGTTAGAAAAGTTTTGGCGGAAACGGATTTTGTTAAATCATTTAAGGGCGCACCGGAATTTTTAGGCAGTTGGGGCGCGACGATTGTTGAGTTTCATAAATAAATGAAAACAGCTTTTCTAGCGATCATCAATTACGTCTGCCCAAACTTCGTCATCATCAAATTCGTCGATCATATTTTCGAGCAAACTGTTTTGTTCGGAAATCTGCTGTTCGGCAGACTGAAGGCGATTTTGTAAATGTTTGCAGTGTCGTTCGAGTTGGTGAATACGTTTTTTTTGTTCACGATCCATTCGTTCCAGATAAATCATATAAAAAAATTGCAGCCCGGCAACACCAGCCAGAGACAGCGAGAGACCAATTAAAACATACGACATCATATTTTTAGAACGCACCAGATAGAAATTCGGACTTTCACCGATTATAACCTTGACCGATGCCAAAGGAAAAGTAAAAATTTATCTAAAAAATTTTGAGGAAAATTTAATGAAGGAAAATATTATTGATTTAATACCCGACGCGCGACATCCGGGCAGGCGGGAATTCTTTGTAACTTCTGTTTTGGCAGGCACTTTTGCGCCGGCGACTCAGCCGATTGTGGCGCAGACGAAAATTATTACTGACGCTAGCGGGTTTGATTGTCGGCGAAGTTAAATTCCTGTGGCAGACGGCGAAATGCCTGTTTACCGCGCGATGCCCGACGCGAAGGGGACTATAACAAACATGCAGGGGAAGAGGCTTGGGCAAAAATGCTCCAATGGTTTAAGAAAAACGGGGCAGTCTGAAACAATTGATTAAATTAACATTAGTAAAAAGCAGGAAAACTTGACGCTGCTTCGAATACGAATTAATTTTTATTTGCTTATTGCGGTTTGCGGGTTAAAAAAAATTATGGATACGCAAAATTTAAAACTTATTTATACGCTTTTATGCGATGACGTGCGGCTTGAGATGGGAAATAAGCTGTCGATGATGGGCGTTTTTCAAAACATAATGGTTGAACAATTGCCTGTCTCTCTGATTAAGTTTGCGGTTGTTAATCACTGGCGCGGCGAAGGAATTTATCAAACCGAAGTGCGAATATTATCTGCGAATAAAACAGACGTTTTAGTCGCCTCGCAGCCGACCAACATTGAACTCGCGTCCGGTGGTTTTACCGATAATGTCAGCTTTTTTGTCAACGTCGTTTTTTCAACGTCCGGAACTTACTGGGTGCAGACTCTGGCAAATTCAATTTTGATAGAAGAAACTTCGTTAACTGTAACCGACGCGAACACAATTTCAGGATCACAGACGGCGGAAGAAGTTTCAGAAACGGTCAATTAACATAAAGAAGCAGAAGAAAGGAAAGATAAAAAAGTAGAAGAGTGAAAAAGTTTGAGAAAGCAAATTAGCTTATCTATATTCAGATTCTTACCTTTTTCCCTTTTCACTTTTTCACATTTAATGTGATTGCCAGACGGTAAATTGCCGCGTTATCAACAATTATCTCTTTGCTTGCCGAAACGCCTTTCGCCGTCGCCGTTACTCGAAATTTCATTGCGCCCTCAGATTGTCGAAAGGTAAATTCACCGCTTTGGCTGGTTGTGCCGGAGCCGAGTTTGCGCGTTTTTCCGTCGCCGGAAATTTTTTCAATTGTAATTTTTGCGCCGTGAACACTATGTCCATTCTGATCAAAAACGCTCCCTTTGATAATAACCAGTGTTCCCTGATCAACACCTAAGACGAGCCGTTCGCCCAAATCTTTAATTTGTCTTTTTTCAACCTCTACATTATCCAGCAAACTGGCGGCAAAACCGCTTTTTGTAAAAACAACATTGTAAATTCCGGGCTGCAGATTTTCCAATATAAATCTTCCGTCCGAGTCACTTGTAGCAGATTTTACATCCTCGCCTTTCTGGCGAACAGTAACTTTTACGGAAGCGATTCCGTTACCGTTGGTTGCGCGAATTTTTCCTCGAACGCCGCCTGGTTCCTGGGCAAAAGCGTAAATGCCTGACAATATAAAAAGGAGAAAAAAAACTACCGCCGGGAAAACGAAAGAGCGCGTTGAAAAAGAAAAAAAACTAACTGATCTCTGCTCTCCTGCACTTTGGGCGGCGGAAAAATAATAGTTCAAAAACATCATAGTTTATGCGTTGGCGGTTTCTGATTTTACTTCTTCTCGAAATTGTTCCGCTACGTCATTGATGATTTTTTCCAGCGTTCGGGTTGGCTCATAGCCGATTATCCGTTTCGCTTTATCCAGACTCGGAACGCGCCTTTGCATATCTTCGAAGCCTTCGCCGTAAGCCTCCGAATAAGGAATGTAGCGAATTTCGCTGGTGCTGCCCGTCATTTCGATCGCTTTTTCGGCTAAACCTTTGATGGTCACTTCTTCGCTGTTGCCGAGATTAATGACTTGTCCGAAACACTCCGGCGTTTCGATTACTTTAGTCAAACCTTCGACGACATCTAAAACGTGACCGAAACAACGTGATTGACTGCCGTCGCCGTGAACCGTAATCGGCTCATTTTTGATCGCTGATTTGACAAAATTCGGCACAACCATTCCGTATTGTCCGGTCTGGCGCGGTCCGACAGTATTGAAGAGTCGGACGACGGCAACCGGCAAGCGCGTTTCCTTCCAGTGCGCGAGCGCGAGAAATTCGTCGAGCGTTTTGGCGCAGGCATAAGCCCAGCGGTGTTTGTCGGTCGAGCCGGTCAGCAAATCATCTTCTTCTCTGAACGGAATCGACGCGCCTTTGCCGTAAACTTCGCTGGTCGAAGGAATAAGCACCCGCTTGCGGTAACGCGAACAAAATCCGAGAACAACATCAGTTCCGCGAAAGATCGTTTCGATCGTTTTCACGGGATGCTCCATAATCAATTTCACACCGACCGCGCTCGCCATATGAAAAACCCGATCAGTTTCGCGGATTAATTCTTCCATCAATTTTTCATTAAGGACCGTATCGATAATCAGACGAAATCCTTCTTTGCCTTCAAGGTGTGCGACATTTTGGTAACGCCCCGTCGATAAATCGTCAATAATCGTAATTTCGTGTCCTTCATTGTGCAGTTTGTCGGCGAGATGGCTTCCGACAAATCCCGCGCCGCCGGTAATTAAAATTTTCATAATTTATTTTTCGATTTCGCTGTAAAAATGTTTCTTAAATTTTATGCAGTTTTTTCCATTAAAATATTTTCTTTAATATTTGGATTTTCTAATCTTTGAGCGAAATAAGCAACCGCCTTTTTCAATCCTTCGGCAAGCGGAATTGTCGGTTCCCAACCCAACAAACTTTTCGCTCGTTCAATATTCGGCTGACGTTGTTTCGGATCATCCAGCGGCAGCGGTAGATGTTTTATTTTTATATTTCTGCCAACTGCTTTAGCGACCTCCTCCGCCAGTTCATTCATCGTAAATTCGCCCGGATTTCCAATATTGACGGGCATATGAATGTCTTCAGCTTCCGTGTTCATCAAACGAATAATGCCTTCGAGCAGATCGTCGACATAGCAGAATGAACGCGTCTGTTCGCCTGAACCATAGACGGTTAATTCATCACCGCGCAGCGCCTGTACAATAAAATTTGACACGACGCGCCCGTCGTTTTCCAGCATTCGCGGACCGTATGTGTTGAAAATACGAACAATGCGCGTGTCAACTCCGTTTTGCCGATGGTAATCCATCATCAAAGTTTCCGCCACGCGCTTGCCTTCATCATAACAACTGCGGAAACCAATCGGATTGACATTGCCGAAATAATCTTCCGTCTGCGGGTGAATTAAAGGATCTCCGTAAACTTCCGAAGTTGAAGCCTGAAGAATTCGCGCCCTGACCCGTTTTGCCAGCCCGAGCATATTAATCGCGCCCATCACGCTGGTTTTGACGGTTTTGACCGGATTGTATTGGTAGTGAACCGGGGAAGCCGGACACGCCATATTATAAACTTGATCGACTTCCAAAAGAATCGGTTCCGTAACGTCATGTCGCAGCAATTCAAAGTTTTTGTTGTCCAGAAGATGCGAAATATTTTCTCGTCTGCCGGTAAAAAAATTATCGAGACAAATTACTTCGTGTCCTTCAGCCACAAGTCTTTCGCAAAGATGTGAGCCGATGAAGCCCGCGCCGCCGGTTACTAAAATTCTCATAAATTTAGATAGTGGAAATATGGAGAATAGAAAATGAGCAGAGCAGTTTTAAATCGTCCAATTTTGATTTTTAATTTCTTAAACTGCGGAACGCGCGCACGGAGTAAATGTATCTTTCGTCCTCACTCGGCACGCGCCTTCTGCAAAAAACGAGAAAGTCATATTACTTTAAATGATTTTCAAAAAAATTCAAAATTCGCGTATATTCATCCGTCCAACTGGTCGGTCGCGAAAAGCCGTGGTTTTCCGATGGATACAGCATTGCTTCAAAATACTGGGTTTTTTCAAGCCTGATTAGTTTTTCAATTAACTGAATTGAATCCTGCGCGTGAACATTGTCGTCCACCAGTCCGTGCAAAATCAAAAGCGGTTTCTGCAATTTGTCGGCGTAAAAAATAGGCGAGCTGCGTTTATAAGCTTCCGGGTTTTTTTCGGGGAAGCCGAGTCTTTCCGCCGTATAAACCGGATTTGCCGCAAAATAATTCTTCCAGTCGGCGACGGGACGCAAAGCTGCCGCCGCCGCGATTTTTTCCGGCGCGCGCATCACGAGCATTTCCGCCATAAATCCGCCGTAGCTTCCGCCGTAAACGCCGACACGCCCAGCGTCAACCGCATAATTTTTCACCGCGAAATCAATTCCGTCCAGATGATCCTGATAATCGGGTCCGCCGAGAAAATCGTAAACATCCGTTCGAAAATCTCGCCCGTAACCCGCCGAACCGCGATAATCAATATCGAGAACGACGTAACCTTTGCTTGTCAAAAGCGTGTGAAACATAAATTCGCGGTAATAATTATTCCAGCCGTTGATGACGTTTTGCAAATAGCCTGCGCCGTGAACAAAAACGACTAACGGATGTTTTTTTGCTTTATTAAAGCCGCTTGGTAGATAAATTTTCGCCGGAATATCTTTGCCGTCTTTGGCTTTGAAATTAAAAATTTTCGGCTCGCTCCATTTTGTCTGCTTAAATTTTTCAGGAATTGAATTTGTTAGACGAATTGGGTAAGAAGCGTTTTCTGTCGCCGAACAACTCGTGCATATTTTATAGGCATAAAGCTCGTTCGGCTCGTTCCACTGCGAAAAATTATAAAGCACAACTGGATTTAAACTTTTCGTTGAAATTTGCAAATTTGTCTTCATTCCCTTTCTCGAATCAGTTAAATTTATCTTTGATTTGTTTTGCAAATTCAGAGTAGAAATTTCGCGGGTAGAGGTTCCGTTTTCCGTTGAAGAATAAATAACATTTTCGGACTCTCCGCTCCAATTTGCCCACTGAACTTCCCATTTGCCTTTTGTAAATTGTTTTGTTTCGGCATTCGCTTTGCCGTCCTTAAATTTTGCCGAGTCGAGTGTCGCCAGATAAATATGATTCCAGCCATCGCGTTCGGAGGTAAATAAAAATTGATCGGCGATTTTGGGATGCGGTTCGAGTGTGCGCGAAGGTCCGCCGATCCATTTCGCGTCGGTTTCTTCGTCGACTAAAAAAACTTCGGTTTTGTTTTCGGAAACTTTGGTAAGAAATATCTGTCGGCGTTTCGTGTCTTTATCAACACGGTCGATTAAAAGCCGCTTTCCGTCTGCCAGCCATTGCAGATTGCGCAAATAACTCGCGCCTTCGGCTTTCGGCAAATTTACGTCAAACGCTTTCTCAAGACTTCCGTCGGTCTTAACAATTTTCACATTTTGTTCACCGAATCCGCGCCGAAACGTCGGAGCCTGGACAAATTCATCCAAATAATTCGGCACATACAAAGCTCGTTGCTTCGAGTTGTCCGCCACGATATACGCAAGTAATTTCGCGTCCTCAGTCGGCTGCGCAAATGAAACACTGATAAAATTTGCGGGGTTCGCTTCTCTCGAAAGCTGGACGAGGGCGGTTTGTTCGATATTGAGCGCGAACAAATTGCCGTTTGATTGGTAAAGCAAGGTTGAATCGTCAAGCCACCGCGCCGCCGCTTCGCCGCCCTGCGTGCGCGTGATGCGTC
>JACCRD010000178.1 GCA_013813755.1 Acidobacteriota bacterium
AAGGCGCGGAGCTGCAAGTTATGCGGGGAGCGCGTCGAATGTTGAAGTCCAAACGAATTCGGTGTCTGACATTCGAGTTCGGTCAAACTACTTTCGATATGGGCAATAGTCCCGAAGAAATTGAAGCTTTCTTAAAAGAAATGGATTATAAAATTCGTAATATAGTCAAAGGCGACTCGATTTTTCCCGGACGCGAGAGCGTCGAAGCCGCTCGATACTCGATGCACGTTGCCGCGCCCGATTTGAAATAAACATCGATGATTCGTCTGAAACCAGTATTGGAAACGCCGCCGCGTGAATGCCCGAACTGTCATTCGACGCTCACGGCAGCCGGCTTTTTAATCGCCGGAATGCGTAATCTCGCCGACTTTCAATGCCCGCAGTGCAAAAGCGAATTTTACGGCGACTTGCCTGCGGGACAAGGTTTATACACGCCGATTTTGCTGGATAAAAAATCGGGCGCGGCTTATGACGATTACAATGTCGGCTGGTTTTCCGGTTGGCTGGTTGATTCTTACAAGCAGCGGACCGATGAGCCGCTCGGCTTTGAAGTGCGAAAATTTTCAGAAGTTAAAGACAAAGTGGTCTTGCTCAATTGTTTGGATATTTTATACGGTCATTCGCTGCTCAAACTGCTCAACGCGCAGCATTACACGGATTATCAGTCGGACGTGAGCTTAATCGTGATGCTGCCGCCGTTTCTCGAATGGATGCTGCCCGACGGCGCGGCGGAGGCGTGGGTTATTGATTTACCGTTGCGGCGCGGAACCGAGTGGAACGATTGGCTGGTAAATGAAATCGGCGAACGGCTCAAATCTTTCCCCGAAGTTTTTTTGAGCGTCGCTTTCTCGCACCCGCACAGTTCGGATTTCGACATTGAACGCTTCACGCGCGTCTCGCCCTTCCCACTCGAAAATTTCGGACATCAAAAAAAGCCGGTCATCACGTTCATCTGGCGCGAAGACCGATTATGGGAAACGGAAATCCGCTTGTCACCAACACGCTTCGAGAAAATAAAACAACATCTCGGTGTTTCTCAAGAGCGAACAGGCGAGCAGACACGCAAAATTATTAAATTCGCCGAATGTTTGCGCGGCGAATTTTCGTCGCTTGATTTCGCCGTCGTCGGCATCGGCAAAGCGAATAACTTGCCCGATTGGATTACAGATTTAAGACTGACGAAGTTGGATGCCACAGCGGAACGCCACTGGTGCGAGCGTTACGCCGCAAGCCACATGGTCGTCGGCGTTCACGGCTCTAATATGCTGCTGCCGTCAGCCCACGCGGGCAGCGTGATAGAGTTAATCGGCGAAGACCGTTGGGGCAATTATCTACAGGACATTTTGTTTCGCGTTTCGGATTCGCGTGAAATGTTTTTTCGTTACCGCTTCGTGCCGACTTCGACCACGCCGGAAGAGTTGTCGCGTTTAGCTCTGACGCTGTTAAGATACGAAGACTTTCGGCGTTTGATGAGTCCAGAGTTTTGCAGGCATCGGGAAAAATATGATCTTAAAGAATGGCAGTCCGTCGGGCGCGGCAACCGCGATTGATTTGGAAACGATGTATGTGCGGTATTAGCGGAATTATCACCAGAGAGAAGTTGTCGCCCGAATTAAAACAGGCGGTTTCAAAGATGAGCGCGGCTCAAATTCATCGCGGACCGGACGGCGCGGGCGAGTTTTACTCGAATAATGTCGCGCTCGCCTCGCGCCGTCTCAGCATCATTGACCCGCAGGGCGGATGGCAGCCGCTTTATAACGAAGATAAAACGCTCGCCCTCATTATCAACGGAGAAATCTACAACTATGTCGAGTTGCGTAATCGTTTGAAAGCGTCCGGTCATAAATTTCGGACAGAGGGGGACGGCGAAGTTATTCTGCATCTTTACGAAGAAAATCCAACGGATTTCATCAATCATTTGCGCGGAATGTTTGCCTTCGCTCTGTGGGACAATAACCGCGAGCGCCTTATTTTGGCGCGAGACCGGATGGGCGAAAAACCTTTGTATCTTTGTTCGCGTGACGGTCAGTTGCTGTTTGCTTCGGAATTAAAAAGCCTGCTCCATTCGGGTCTCGTTCCGTTTGAGTTGGATTCGCGCGCCGTTAATCTTTATTTTCATTACCAGTATGTGCCTGAACCGCTGACGGCGGTCAAAGGCGTGCGTAAATTAGACGCGGCGCAAATGCTCGTTGTTGATGTGGCAACGTGGCGAATCGAAGAAAAAACTTACTGGCGCGTCGAAGACGCGCCGCCGCTTGAGGGCGAACCGCAAGTTTTGATTCGCCAAAAACTGGAAGAAGTCAGCGAGTTAATCGTTCGTTCGGATGTGCCGGTCGGCGTTGCTTTGAGCGGCGGTTTGGATTCGAGCGTCGTCGCGGCTTTTGCCGCCCGCCGACAGCCGAATTTGTGCGCCTTCAGCGTCGGTTACGCCGGACGACCCGAACCGGACGAGCGCGCCGATGCC
>JACCRD010000209.1 GCA_013813755.1 Acidobacteriota bacterium
TTTGTGATCCGACCAACACGCACAATGTCTGGATCGCCAACTTCACAGGCACACGCGTTGAGGAAATGACCAAAGAAACTTTATTGCCGATGATGTTTGTCTGCATCGGCGGCTTAATTTTAGGCGCGATTTTGTTTTTGCGCTGAAAAGGAATACAAATTCTGACAAACATATTTTTGGAGTTTTATCTATGCGCTCAAATTTCACACAAAAAATGCTGTTTATTTTAATTTTCGCCGCTTCCGTATTTGCCCAGAACTCTTCGGAAATTGTTGCCGCGAACGGAGAGAAATACCCGGTCGCCGGTCGAGACCGGACGCGCAATGATAATGAAATTGTCGTCTTTACCACCGACTTCTACAAAAAGAAGCCGACATTTAAAAACGGCGTCGATGTTTATGTCGTCGATGGAAAAGTATCGGTTATACAGGATCGCGCCGGAGCGATTTATCTTTTTAATAAACCCGATCCGGGCGTAATTGCCGTGGGCAAAGACGGTTTTGTTTTCAGCGCTCAGGGCGATGCGAGAAAATGGGTGGTCGCCAATATCAAAGTCGGAGACGCGGTAGCCGTCAGCGAAATCAAAATAAATAAAAATTCGAGCGGTGAAATCGTTCCGTCGGCGAGTCTGCCGTGTTTTGCCGGAGCTTATTACCGCAAAGCCGTGACGAGTTTTGACGTGTGGACGGGAATTGGCGGACTCGTCAAACTCGGCACGCCAAAAGTGGATGAAAACCGTCTTGACGAAAAAGACAAACAGCCGCTTGATAATTTTTCCGTTTATATGGGCGGCAACGCGGGCGGCAAATCGGAGGTTGACGCCGGTTTGAGCTGGGAATTTACTCTCGACGAAACGGGTAAACGCAGCAGTCGCCGTAACGCATTTCGCCCGTTCTGGCGAACAAAAACTTGGAATTCCGCGCCGGATGAAAAGAAATTCTATTTTTATCCGGGCGAAACAGTCCAGATGGCGGTTCTCGTTGCGGGACCGAATAAATTACGCCTGATAATATCTGACGGCAAGACGAAAACTTTCCAGACCGATTTCGACGCCGAAGGTTTTACGGCAAACATTCCGCGCCAATTCAAACGTGTCAACGCGATTGACCAGCGTCATAACGAAGGAAAACCAGTGCAGCCGACCCGCGCCGAAATTACAGGCGCGGAATGGATGAACACAATTCTTCTGCGCGGAGCGGGCGCGGATGCTAAACAAATTCCGATGGACAAGACCCGTTTTACCGATATGCGCTGCGCTGGTGAGTCAAACATTTCCGTCACAACAACCGGTGCAGCGAAAGGCGCGGAAAAAATTGACATCTACGGAACGCCGAAAAAATAAACGCAACGCCAAAAAATAAAATGAAATATCCTTTAATTATTAATTCATTCAGTCGCGCTGTCGCCGCATTTGTTTGCGCGTCCTTTTTCTGCGGCGCTTTATTTAATTCGACGGCGGAAGCGCAAAAGAGAATTACGCCGGGAAAAATTAAAAAGTCGCGCCAAAGCGAAAACGCTGAATCGATATGGGTGGAAACAATTCTGCGTTCCCTAACTTTACGCGAACGAATCGGGCAATTAATCGTTGTCGGTTCGCTCGGCGAATACAAAAATTTCGCGGGCGCGAAATTTGCCGAAACGCGCCGCCAGATTTTAGAAAATAAAGTCGGCGGTTTCGTTTTTTATCGCGGCGATGTCGGAGAACTAGCGGCTTTGACCAATGAAATGCAGCGTATCTCCAAAGTGCCTCTGCTGATGGCGGCTGATTTCGAGCGCGGTCTGCCGATGCAGATTAAAAGCGGTACGAGTTTTACGCACAATATGGGAATCGCCGCCGCCGGAAATCCGCAGATGGCTTACCGAAAGGGACGAATAATTGCCGAAGAAATGCGCGCGCTCGGAATTAACTGGCTTTACGGTCCAGTGTCGGATGTTGCGAACAATCCGGGAAACACGATGGTCAATGTCCGCAGCTACGGCGAAGACCCGCAACGAACGGCGGAATTTGTCGCCGCGGAAGTTCGCGGCTTAAAAGACGGCGGTGTGCTTTCAACCGCCAAGCATTTTCCCGGTCACGGCGACACACCGATTGATTCGCACATCATTTTACCTGTCATTAATATCAATCGTGAGCGTTTTAACCGAATCGAACTCGCGCCGTTTCGCTCGGCAATTGCCGCCGGACTCGATTCGCTGATGACCGCGCATATCGCCCTGCCGGAAATTACCGGCGACAACATTCCGGCTTCGCTCTCGCCGCAAATAAACGGCGAATTAATTCGCAAAGAACTGAAATTTGAAGGAATAATCACGACCGATTCTTTGGGAATGGGCGCGATTATCAAAAATTATAAAGGTGCGGAAGGCGCTCTGCTCGCCATCAAAGCCGGCGCCGACATTGCTCTGCTTCCGCCGAATCCGAAGGAGGCGATTGATCGTATTGAACAAGCCGTTGTCAGCGGCGAAATTCCGAAAAAACAAATTGACGCATCGGTCAGGCGCGTTCTGCGAGCCAAATTTCGGGTGGGTTTAGCTGATGCAAAAAACCGCGCGGTTGATTTAAGCCAAGTTAATTTATTAATCGAAAAGCCGGAAAACGTTCGCGCCGCCGAAGAAATCGCGGAAAAATCAATCACTCTTTTGCGCAACGAGAATAATGTCTTACCAGTTTCACCGGCGCAGGCGCAAAAAACGATGTTTATCATTGCCGCCGGAGATGATGACCCTGATCAGGGCAATGTTTTCAAAGCGGCAATCGAACAGCGCGTTAAGGGCGCACGCGTTGTCAAAGTTGATAAAAGGACAACCGAAAAAGAATTTGAACAACTTTTAGACGAAGCGAAACGTTTTGACCGGATTGTCATCGCCCCGTTCGTCAAACGAGCCGCGCTCAAAGGCACAATCGAACTGCCTGAAGCGGAAGCCGAATTTATACGCGATATAATCGACGAAAAAAGAAATGTCGCGATCGTCGCGTTCGGCAGCCCGTATCAATTACAGCAATTTCCGAAAGCCAAAATTTATATGACGGCGTGGGCGGTCGAAGATGCCGCGCAAACTGCCGCCGCCCGCGCGATTTTCGGCGAAACGGCGATTCGCGGACGTTCGCCCGTCAGCCTTCCCGGATTTTTTAAAATTGGCGACGGCTTGCAAATTAAGGCGCAGAAGGAAAAGGAAAAAGACGCGCAGGAAAAGACCGAGATTTTTAATTAGTTGCCGGAAATTTGTTAAGGCAGGCGTGGAATATTGTGAATTTTGAATTATGAAAGGATTAATTGTTTCCTTTATTTTATTAGGTTTGATTGGACAAAATTTTATTTTTGCCCAACTGCTGAAGACTGATAAAAAAGCTATCAAGTGGGTTGAGGAAACGCTGAAAAATTTCACACTGCGCGAAAAAATCGGGCAGATGATTATAATGCCCCTGAACGGCGAATTTACAAACGCGGGAAGCGAAAAATTCGCTCAAATGCGCCGCCAGATTGTCGAGAATAAAGTCGGTGGCTTTACACTTTTTCGCGGCGAAGCCAATTCTATCGCGGTATTGACGAACGAAGCGCAGAAACTTGCAAAAATTCCTCTGTTTTTTTCCGCCGATTACGAGCGCGGACTTCGGATGCAGCTTCGCAACGGCACGCCCTTTACAACAAATATGGGCGTGGCGGCGAGCGGCGATGTTTCCGCCGCGCAAAGACAGGGAAAAATTATCTGCGAAGAAATGCGCGCCATCGGTGCTAATTGGCTGTTCGCGCCCGTCGCCGACATCAACAATAATCCTGACAATCCGGTAATCAATATCAGAAGTTTTGGCGCTGACCCGAAACGAGTCGGCGAATTCGTTGCCGCTCTTTCCGGCGGAGTAAAAGAAGCGGGCTGTCTTTCGACCTTGAAACATTTTCCAGGGCACGGCGACACGGCGACCGATTCGCATATTGGTTTGTCAGTCGTCCCGCTGGAACGGGCACGGCTTGACGCGGTTGAATTTGTTCCGTTTCGCGCCGGAATTGACGGCGGCGTCGATTCGGTAATGACCGCGCATCTCGCCGTGCCGAAAGTGACAAACGATGAACTTCCCGCGACATTAAATCCGAAAATTTCGATTGACATTCTGCGCAAAGAATTTAAGTTTGAAGGAATTATCACCACCGATTCGATGGAGATGGGCGCGATTACTAAAAATTTTCCGAACGGCGCAAGCGCAGTGATGGCAATCAAAGCCGGCGCGGATGTAGTATTGTTTCCGCCGAAAATCGAAAAAGCGATTGAGGCAATTGAAGCGGCGGTCAAAAAAGGTGAGATTACCGAACTTCGGATTAACGAATCGGTGCGGCGGCTTCTTGCGGCGAAATATCGTCTGGGTTTAGCCGAAAATCGTTTTGTTGATTTAGCGAAAGTGAATCAAGCGGTTGAAAAACCGGAGAATGTGCGCGAAGCAAATCTGACGGCGGAAAAATCAATCACGCTTCTTAAAAACGACGACAGGATTTTTCCTCTGACGAGCGAAAAAGCTGGTAAAACTTTGTTTGTAGTGATCGCGGCGGACGATGACGCGGTTGAAGGAATCGCTTTTACTCCTGAAATTCAGCGCCGCGCTCCACGCGCTAAAATTGTCCGGCTTGATCCGCGTTCGACGCCGCAGGAATACGAAAAAGTTTTGAGCGATGTCCGGGAATTCGATTCGATCATTCTTGCCCCGTTCGTTAAACGCGCCGCGCTCAAAGGAACGGTCGCGCTGCCGGAAAATCAAACGAATTTTATCAAACAAATAATTCAAACGAATAAGCCGGTCGCGGTCATTGCCTTTGGTTCGCCTTATTTGATTCGACAATTTCCCGAAGCGAAAAATTACGTCGTCACCTACGCAATCGAGGAAGTTGCGCAAACCGCCCTCATCCGCGCAATGTTTGGCGAAGTTGCGTTTGCCGGAAAACTGCCCGTCAGCATTCCCGGAATTTTTCAGATCGGGGCAGGAATAGTAAAATGATTTTAGCCGCGGGAAAGCGTAGTTGACGCGGATTTGAACAATCAAAAATGCAAAAATTAAAAAGTTTGGATTTCAATTTTGCATTTTGCATTTTTAATTTTGCATTATTTTGCATTGAATTAATCTGTGTCATCCGCGAAAATCGGCGGCATAATCTTTTTAGTGAAAATGGAAATCCAAAATCCAAAATCCAAAATCCAAACTCGGCGCGTCCGCGTCGGAATTGACGTGGGCGGCACATTCACCGATGTCGTAGTGATTGACAACGATTCGCGCGAAGTCGTTTCGCAGCTTAAAGTTCCAACGACCCACTCGGCGACCGAAGGCGTTGCATTGGGAATAATTAACGCTATTGAACGCGCTTTGCGGGAACTGAAAATTTCTCCGGAAGACGTGATTTTTATCGCCCATTCAACGACGCAGGCGACGAACGCTTTGCTCGAAGGCGATGTCGCGCAGGTTGGCGTGATCGGTTTGGGAAGCGGAGTCGAGGGCTGGAAAGCGAAACTTGACACGCGAATTCCGCCGATTCAACTGGCGCCCAATCAATTTTTGAAAGCCCAGCACGAATTTGTTTCGAGTAAGAATTTTGACGAAGCTCTGATTTCCAAAATTGTCGAAAATTTTCAATCAAAAGGCGCGGAAGTGATCGCCGTTTCTGAAGCCTTCGGTGTTGACCGAACTGAAAACGAAGAAAAAATCGCCGGTATTGTTCGCGGGAAAGGTATTTTCGCAACCAGCGGACACGAAGTTTCGAGCCTTTACGGGCTGCGAACCAGAACGCGGACGGCGGTTTTAAACGGAGCGATTTTGCCGAAAATGATTCACACGGCGACAATGACTGACGAGTGCGTTAAACGCGCTGGGATCAGCGCGCCATTGATGATTATGCGTTCTGACGGCGGCGTGATGAGCGTCGATGAAGTTCACCGGAGACCAATAATGACGATGCTTTCCGGACCGGCAGCGGGAATCGCGGGCGCTCTGATGTATGAACGAGTCTCAGACGGAATCTTTATTGAAGTCGGCGGCACATCAGCCGATATTTCCGTGATCCGCGACGGACAGCCACAGACGAAAGCCGCGAAAGTCGGCGGGCATCGCACTTATTTAAACACTCTTGATGTTAGAACTTTGGCTATTGCCGGCGGCAGTATGGTGCGCGAAAAAGACGGCGCGATTGTCGATGTCGGGGCGCGTTCGGCGCACATTGCCGGACTTGCTTACTCAACTTTTCAAACGCCGGAAATCTTTGAAAATGCAACACTCGTGCATCTTCGCCCGACGAAGCACGACACCGATGATTACATTGCGATTGAAACCGCTGGCGGCGAACGCTTCGCTTTAACGCCGACGTGCGCGGCGAATCTTTTAGGACTAATTCCCGAAACGGCTTTTGCGCGGGGGAATAGTGAAGCGGCGCGGGCAGCTTTCAAGCCTCTCGCAGAAAAACTGGGCGTGACGGTCGAAGACGCGGCAAAACGAGTTTTAGATGTTTCGTGCGCCAAAGTGCAAAAGCAGATTGACGAGTTAATTGTCGAGTATAATCTTGACCGCGCAACAGTCGAACTGGTCGGCGGCGGCGGCGGCGCGGCGTCTCTGGTCCCTTACAGCGGGAAATTGATGAATCTGCCCGCGAGATTAGCTAAAAAAGCCGAAGTCATTTCGACAATCGGTGTCGCGCTCGCAATGGTACGCGATATGATCGAGCGCAACATTACAAATCCTTCGCCCGAACAGATTTTGCAGGTGCGCCGCGAGGCGAGCGACGCGGTGATAAAAATCGGCGCACTGCCCGCGTCCGTCGAAGTGCAGATCGAAGTTGACACGCGCCGCAACCTGGTTCGCGCCATCGCCTTCGGCACGACGGAACTTAAAAAAGACGAAAATAAATTGTCAATTAGCGGCTTTGAGAACTGTCTTGAATCGGCGGCGCGTTCGATGAAAGTCCAGGCGTCAGCGATTAAAATCGCCGCTGAAACCTCTGGGTTTTATGTTTTTGTTTCGGAAATTCTTAAAAAAACATTTTTCGGTTTATTTACAAACGCGCGGCAGATTGTCAGAGTCGTTGATAAAACCGGCGTCGTCCGTCTGCAGAGAAACAACGCCGAAGTTCATATATCAGACGTCGAAGCGATAGCGCGAAATCTCGAATCCGTCATCAATAAACTGACTGATTTCGGCGATGCCGGACGCGCACTCCCCGACATTCACCTGCTGACGGGCGCGCGAATAATCAATCTTTCGGGTTTGGCTGAACTCGAACAAGTCGTCGTGCTGGCAAAAACAGAACTGGAAAATCTGCCGCCGGACGAAAAATTAGTGATCGTTGCTGCGCCGCGCTCAAATTAAATTTTTAATGAAAAAATTACAAACGGACATTTTGATTGTCGGTGGAGGGGTCGGCGGCTGCGCGGCAGCTCTGGCGGCAGCGAAAAGCGGACTGGGAGTAATTTTAACCGAAGAATCCGATTGGATCGGCGGGCAATTGACAAGCCAGGCGACGCCGCCCGACGAACACGGGTGGATCGAAGAATTCGGCTGCACGCGCAGTTACAGGCGGATGCGAAACGCGGTGCGGGAATATTACAAAACGTTTTATCCGCTGACCGAAAAAGCAAAAGCGAATTCTTTTCTGAATCCGGGCAACGGCTGGGTTTCGCCATTATGCGCCGAGCCGAAAGTTTTTTTAAAGGTTTTGGAACGATTTTTGGCGGAGTATGTCGAGTGCGGAAATTTGCAAATTTTGACCGAGCATTTTCCCATAGCCGCCGATAAGGAAAAAACGGAAGTTCGCGTCGTGACACTCAGAAATTTGCAAACGGGTGAAGATGTGACAATTTCAGCGGGGTATTTTATTGACGCGACCGAACTCGGCGAACTTTTGCCGCTGACCGAAACGGAGTTTGTCACCGGCGCTGAATCAAAAACGGAAACCGGCGAGCCGAGCGCGAAGGAAATCGCCGAGCCGAATAACACGCAGGCTTTTTCGATGTGTTTTGCGATGAACTTTCACGAAAACGAAAATTACACGATTGAAAAGCCGAAAAACTACGAATTCTGGCGCGATTTTGTCCCCGATCTAAAACCAGTGTGGAGCGGAAAATTTCTTAGTTTGTCCGGCATCAGTCCGCGTACGATGCAGCCGATTTTGTATGATTTCGCTCCGCACCGCGAACCGAACAAAGCGTTTGCGGGGTTGTGGACTTATCGACGCATTTTGCACCGCGAAAATTTCGTTGAAGACACTTTTGACAGCGATACCACGCTTGTCAATTATCCGCAGATCGATTATTTTCTTGAGGATTTATCAAACGCGGCTAATTATGATGAAAAGCAGCGTCTGATAAACAATGCGAAGCAGTTGAGTTTATCATTTTTGTATTGGCTGCAAACCGAGGCGGGATTTGAGGGCTTAAAATTGCAAAAAGATATTGTCGGAACTGACGACGGACTGGCAAAAATGCCTTATGTGCGTGAATCAAGGCGAATTAAAGCGGAGTTTACCGTTTGCGAGCAGCACGTTTCGGCAGCGTGTCGCCCTAATAAAATTTTTGCCGAAACTTTTTCAGATACGGTTGGCATCGGATTTTATCGCATAGATCTGCATCCGACGGTCGGCGGCGATAATTATGTTGATGTCGAGGCTTTGCCGTTTCAAATCCCGCTCGGCGCGTTGATTCCGCAAAAGACTGAAAATCTGCTCGCGGCGTGTAAGAATATTGGAACGACGCACATCACCAACGGCTGTTACAGGCTTCATCCAATTGAATGGAATATCGGCGAAGCGGCAGGGAATTTGGCGGCGTTTTGTTTGCATAGAAAACTAAAACCGTCGGAAGTGAGAAATGACGCAAAACATTTAAAAGAGTTTCAGGACTTTCTGGTAAAAAGCGGCGTGGAACTCGAATGGCGAAAAAACATGAAACTAGAAGAAGGCGATCCGCACAGACACGCGATTTAATTTTAGATTTTGGATTTTGGATTTTTACAACATTTATGCGATGAAATTATCCGTGACTACGGGACGCGCGATGTTTTTTTGATAGCCGAAAAAGTTGGGGTTTCAATAATTTATGAAAGTTGGCATCCGGTAACGTTTGGCGAATTTGAGAAAAACACAAAAACGATTCGGATTAATAGAAATGCGCTGGCAAGCGCGGCAAACGCTGAAGATTTAGAGCGAAAAATTGTCGCCCACGAACTCGGACATTTTTTTGCGATTGATTTGAAACTGGGAAGAAAAGAAGAAGAAAAATTTGCGCGGGCTTTTGCTGAAATTTTTTGAGATTAAAATAGTGAATTTCCCGCAAAGACTCAAAGAAAGCAAAGAAAAACTTCAAGAAAAGATAATTGAGTCGAGCTAAATATTTTAACAATTTATAAGAGCGAAGAATTATTAAAAAATTGAAATAGTGTATAAATCCAAAATCCAAAATCCTGAATTCAAAATATTTCTTGGTGTCGATGGTGGGCAGAGTCATACTGATGCTTTAATCGCTGACGAATCGGGAACTATTTTGGGGCGCGGTTTGGGCGGCGCGTCGAATCACGCCGAACATCCGGGCGGGCGCTAGCGTTTGCAAAAGGCGGTTTTGAAA
>JACCRD010000262.1 GCA_013813755.1 Acidobacteriota bacterium
CGCGCCTGATGATTGACAATTTCGACCACATCAAAGCGTATTGGGTGATGCTCGGCAAAGCGACGGCGCAAACCGCGCTGCATTTCGGCGCGAACGATTTGGACGGCACGATTACCGACGGCGGCGAACTGACGCACAGTTATTCAAACGACGGCGAAGTGAAAATGTCGAAAACCGAATTGATTACAATGATTGAACACGCCGGTTTTGAAGCCGTCGAGCGCGATACGGTTTATAATCGTGTAGAGAAAGTCGCGGCTTAACGAATGAAAAAAACAATTCAAATTGTAATAGGAATATCTATTTTCTTTGCGCTTATTTCGCAAGCGTCAGCGCAGTCTGTTTTGAAAGACGGAAAAATTCCGGGAGATTTAGTTATTAAACTTAGTTTTTCCAGCAGCATTCAATCTTCCGCCGAATACGACCTCAAAATTACAGCCGACGGAAAAGTTTATTTAGATGACCGTTCGCATATGCTTCCTTCGCAAACTTTTTTCAACCCAATGTTGTTGGAGACAAATGGAAAGAAACCGAAAAGGCTGAAAGTGCCGAATCTCAAAGATAAATTTTCTCAAAAACAGTTGAAACAGATGATTCTTGAGTTTGAAAAATCCGGTTTTTTTGAGATGAACGAATCTTATGAGGGCGATATAAATCTACAAGAGAACATCTGTATAAACCACGCAAATACAAAAGGTCTTTCTATTTTGGCTAACGGTAAAACCAAGAAAATTGCTTTCTTTTTGGGTTGTTCGTATGGGGAAAAATCTCCGTTGAAAAGTTTTTTGAATCTCTACGACAAAATCAGCGAAGAATTAAAAAAAGTAAAAAAGACAAATCCTAAAAATAATAAATAAGTAAGCCAAAAATTTAGATGGGAAATTGATAAAAATTTATGAGCGGGATTCCGAAAACAAAATTAACGCCTGAAGAATATCTCGAATTTGAACGAAAATCCGAGACGAAGCACGAACATTTCAACGGCGAAATCTTTGCGATGTCAGACGCAAAGCGCAATCACAACAAAATAACGACAAATCTGAACGGTTTAGTCTGGCAACATTTGAAGGGGAAAAGCTGTGAAAACTACTCAAACGATATGCGCGTGTTTATTCCGAAAACCGGGCTTTATACTTATCCTGATATAGTTGTCGTTTGCGGTGAGCCCCAGTTTCAGGACAATGTTTTCGACACTCTTTTCAATCCGCTTCTTCTGATTGAAGTTCTCTCAGAGTCAACCGAATCTTACGACCGCGGCAAAAAGTTTCAGCATTATCGAAGTATTGAGAGTTTAGAGGAATACGTTTTAGTTGCGCAGGA
The DNA here is from genome assembly GCA_013813755.1 of Acidobacteriota bacterium. Classification (GTDB taxonomy): domain Bacteria; phylum Acidobacteriota; class Blastocatellia; order Pyrinomonadales; family Pyrinomonadaceae. Next base: position 1,321 of record JACCRD010000262.1, read on the forward strand.
CGAAGCGCGAATCGAAAAATTTGTTAAAAGCGGTGATGGATTTTGGGTGTTGTCAGAAGCCGTCGGACTTGGAGCGGAAATTGAATTTTCTTCAATCGAATGCTGCCTCGCGCTCGCCGAAGTTTATGACAAAGTAAATTTTGCAGACGTGTAAAAACATCAGAAAAAAACAGTTTACTGCTCATTACAAGCGCGCTTTCCGGTTGGAGTTAGATTAAAGATTGCGAAAACCTAAAGGAAAATTACAAACCAATTTAGAATATGCGGCGGTGCGCGGAATTGTCGGGGCAATCGGGCTTTTTCCGCTTGCCGCATCGATAAAAATTGGTGAATCGTTTGCAAAAATTCCGTATAAATTTCTCAAACGTCTGCGGTTTATCGGTCGCCGAAATCTTGAACTCGCGCTGCCCGAACTCTCCGGGCAGGAACACGAACGGATTTTGCGCGGCGTTTTTGCTTCTTTTGGCAGACAGCTCGGTTTTATCAGTCATCTCGACCGCATAACACCCGAAAAGCTTGGTGAAGTTATCGAGGTCGAGGGTCTCAAATACTGCGAAAAGGCGCGGGCTGCCGGACGAGGAACGATAATATTTACGGCGCATTTCGGCGGCTGGGAGCTTTCGCATTCGATTATTGCCGCGCTGAATTATCCGATGAACATTGTCGTCCGGCGCATCGACAATCCAAAAATCGAAAACCTTGTAGGAAATTTGCGGAGCCGATTCGGCAGCCGGACGATTGATAAAAAAGAGTCCGCCAAAGCGATGCTGCGAGTTCTTCAAAAAAATGAATTTTTAGGTATTCTCGTTGATCTCAACGCGCAGGAACACGAAGGCGTTTTTGTCGATTTTTTTGGCGTTCCCGCTTCGACGACCATGGGTGTGGCAAAACTCGCGCTGCGAACAAAATCGGTCGTCCTGCCGGGCTTTCCGGTGTGGCAAAAAGAAAAACAACGGTATGTTTTGAAAATCTGCGAGCCAATCGAGCTTCCAGACACCGGTAACGCGGAAGAGAATATAAAAATTTTGACGCAGCGGATGACCGCTAAAGTTGAAAAATTTGTCCGCCAATATCCTGACCAATGGCTGTGGGTTCACAAACGCTGGCACACGCAGCCGAAGGGAGCGAAAGTTGTTTATTGAATTTACTCAAAAATTAATTTCCTTTGACGCGCAAAAACTTCCGCTTGCCAACTTGAATGACAAAACTTTTTTCAGCGTTTATTTTAATTTTCGCTTGCCCGTTTGAAACTCGTTCGCCTTCGATTTTCACGCCGCTCTGCTCAATTAAGCGCTTGGCTTCACCTTTTGATGCGACGAGATTTGTATTGACGAGTAAATCAATAAGCTTATAGGTTTGCGCGGCAAGCGACATTTCTTTTATCTCGTCAGGAATTTCTTTATTGACAAAACGGCGATTGAATTCGTCTTCCGCCCTTTGAGCGTCTTCATTTGAGTGAAAATCTTTAATAATGAGTTTAGCGAGATTGACTTTCTGGTTGCGCGGATTTTCGCCGCCTGTTTTCATTCGTTCGATTTCCGGCGCGCTCAAATCGGTAAGGAGTTCAAAATATTTCCACATCAATTCATCGGAGATTGACATAATCTTACCGAACATCTCGTTTGGCGCGTCGGCAATACCGATATAGTTCCCCAAAGTTTTCGACATTTTCTGCACGCCATCCAAACCTTCGAGAAGCGGCGTGGTGATGACGACTTGAGGCTCTTGCGCCGATTCGCGCTGTAGATTTCTGCCCATCAAAAGATTAAACTTCTGGTCGGTTCCGCCGAGTTCGACATCCGCTTTGAGAGCAACAGAATCGTAGCCCTGCACGAGCGGATAAAGAAGTTCGTGTAGCGCAATCGGTTTTT
>JACCRD010000001.1 GCA_013813755.1 Acidobacteriota bacterium
ATTTTGTTGCGGTCAAAACCTTCGCGTTTGCCGTCTTTTTTGACGACCATATACGGAATTTCGTCGATTCTTTCATACGACGTAAACCGCTTGCCGCATTCGATACACTCACGCCGCCGCCGAATCGAATCGCCGTCTTTTGATTCTCTTGAATCGACAACCTTATCTTCCAGATGTGCGCAAAATGGACACTTCATATTTAGTAATCAGTGACCAGTTGTCAGTTTTTTTAACTCTTAGCTGTTAACTGATAACTGTTGACTGTCCGCAGTTTTGTCGGTGGACAGTAAATTTTTAAAACGTGCGAGACTCATATCGCCGTGCAAAAAGTAGTAGAGTCCAAAAAACACCGCCGGCGCGAAATAAACCAAGTGCATCGCAATAGAAGCCGCCATGGCTGGTTCGGCGTCAATGTTTAAAAATATTAAACCGTTTGCCGTGGCAGCATGAAACGCGCCCGCCGCCCCGCCCGGAGTCGGAACAATCGAGCCGATCGCCGCCCAACCCATTATAAAAAGCGAATCGCTGAAACTAAGTGGCAAATCAAACGCCAGTAAAACAAACCACGTCGGAACAGCAATCGAAAGCCAAAGTAAAATTGTCCAAAAAATAATTGCGGCAATTTCCCGCCAATCCTTCAAAATCTTCAGAGCCATCGCCAGCTGCTTCAAAATGCTCAAAATAACTCGCCCGACGCGCGTCGGTATCCAGGATTTATCAATCTTTTTCTCCGCCCAAACGATAAACATTGCTGAGAATTTATGATAAACAAACAATGACGCGAATCCGACAACTACGCCGATCAACATTAAATTCCCGACTAATTTTATATAAGCAAGTTCGGATTCGCGCCCCGACGGAATGTTGAACCAAAATAAATTAAGAGAAAAAAAACAAATCAGCGAAGCCAGATCAAAAACACGTTCGATGCCTAAAGTTACAAGCGCGGCTGAAGGGCGAACTTTCGGGTCGCGCATCGGAAGCCACATCGGGCGAACAATTTCCCCGGCTCGACCGATCAGGAAAACCGCCGCATAGCCAACCGTCGTCGTTGCAAAAAGCTCTTTGAGCGAAGTTTCAGTGATCGGCGCAAGCAAAACTTTCCATCGAACCGCTCGCAGAAGATAGCCGAGACAGATAACCAGAATTGCCAGAATTAAATAGACGGCATTTGCTTTTTGCAGACTTCGGATGACTTCCTGCCAATTCAAATTTCGCCCGAAGAACCAAAAAATAAAAATGGCGATTAGAAACAACAGAATAAATTTGAGAGACTTTTGCAAATCGTTTATTAATCCTTTTTACCTTAAAATATCAAACTAAATATTGCGCAGCTTTTGTCTAAACTCCCAAGATACAGTATTCGGGCGGGAAACTACAATATATATTGTGCTAAACGCTTGGTAGTTTTGCAAAAAGTTGATTTACTTAAAATATTCCTAATCAAATAAAAATTATTTTGGAGCAGCCAGGTTCATTGCCCTTTTCTGCCTCGCTTCAGTGATACGTTGGTCAAGAATTGCAAAACTAAAAGGAACAAAATGTGTTTCTTCATAAAAATTCCGGATAATAAATTTGCATAATAAACGGCGGAAGTCATATGTATAGGACTTTCTCAGTCTTTGCAGAAGCACGCACGAAGTAAGGGCGCAACCGAAACACGCACTTAACGAAGTGGGTGTTTCCGCATTTTTGAGAAAGTTCTAATTTAAAAATGTGACTTTTGCCGTCAGCTCAAAAATCTTATCCTATGATCAAACAGAATCGGCGATCGCTTCGTCAAAAATTCTGAGAGCGACGTCAACATTTTCTTTGGTCAGGATAAGCGGCGGCGACCAGCGAATCGTTGAAGTTCCACAACCTAAGATAATTAAACCGCGATTGAAACACGCCATTTCGATGCGGTCGCGCAGTTCAGAAGCAGGTTTGTTTGTTTCTTTCTCTTCAATAAACTCAACTCCAACCATTAATCCAAGCCCACGCACGTCGCCGATGCAGTCGTATTTGTCCTGCAATGTGCGCAAGCCGTTTTGCAGATAATCACCAACAATCCGGGCGTTTTCGGTCAAACCGTTTTCAAGCAGCTCGATTGTTTTCAATGCCGCCGCGATGCAGACCGGATTTCCGCCAAAGGTTGAAGCGTGCGCCCCCTTATGCCAATCCATAATGTCGGCTTTGGCGACACAGACACCAATCGGCAAGCCTGAACCGATGCCTTTAGCGAGACACATTATGTCGGGCGCGACATCAGAGTGTTCGATAGCGAACATTTTTCCGGTGCGTCCCATTCCTGACTGCACTTCATCAACAATCATCATAATGCCGTGTTCGTCGCAGATGCGGCGAATCGCCTGCAAAAATTCCTTCGGCGCGGGAACGTAACCGCCTTCACCCTGCACTGCTTCGACGACGATTCCGGCGACTTCCTCCGGCGGCGTTGTTGTGTTGAAAAGTTTGTTTTCAATCCATCTGATGCAGTCGCGCGTGACGATTGCTTCATCGGTCGGCAGATCGGTGACGAAATGACGAAATTTATTCGGATACGGAACGTGAACCACGTCCAGAGCCTGCCGCATAAAACCGGAGCGCTGCGCTTTTTTTGAAGAAGTCAGCGAAAGCGCGCCTAAAGTTCTGCCGTGAAAGGAGCCGAAAAACGATATAAACTTCTGTCTTTTTGTGTGATACATCGCCAATTTCAGAGCGGTTTCAACAGCTTCCGCGCCGGAGTTGGCAAAGTGCGTTTTGGTCGGTGATTTTATCGGCACAATTTCATCAAGCTTTTTGCCGAGCGCCGGCATGTGGCGGTAGTAATAATCCGTGCCGCACATATGGATTAATGTTTCGGTTTGCCTGGTTATT
>JACCRD010000010.1 GCA_013813755.1 Acidobacteriota bacterium
ATCGGCAAACTGAAACATTTCCGGCGCGTGTTTTCACGTTTTGATAAATTAGCAAAGAACTATTTGAGTTTTATCTACTTTGCCAGCACGATTATCTGGCTCAGATAGTTATGTCAACAGAACCTAAAGAAAGAGGTTAAAGATAAATAATTGCGAACATTTGAGCGAAATCAAATCTGTCACGCCGAGCGCGGACGGTTGCGAAGATTGTTTAAAGACGGGTGACAAATGGGTTCATCTGCGTTTGTGCAAAACGTGCGGTCACGTTGGCTGCTGCGACAATTCTGTAAACAAACACGCAACGAAACATTTTCATTCGACCGCCCATCCGATTATCAAATCGTTCGAGCCGAATGAGGATTGGGGCTATTGCTACGTTGACGAATTGTTTTACAAATCGCTGCCGACGGTTTAAGTTAGAACCGCTGTGATGGCAAGCGCTTAATTGAATATCGAAATATATGAGCCCAAAAAATTCAATTGCTTTCGGCATAGAAAACGTTTTTCCGCCGCTTCCGCTCTATGAATGGAAACGGACGAAAAACACACTGCATCTTTACCTGCAAATCGTCGGCAAAATCCGCTTGAAACTTTCCCCGCGCCAAAATCACTGGTGGCACGTTCCGTTTTACGTCAGCCCTCGCGGACTGACGACGCGTCCGACTCCTTATGGCTTCGATAATTTCGAGATTGAATTTGATTTTATCGAACACGCGCTTGTAATCAGACGGCACGACGGCGAGCGGAAAAGTTTCGCGCTTCGAGACGGATTAACAGTCGCCGATTTTTATCGCCAAACGTTTGAAAATCTCGCCGCGCTCAGCATCGAAACAAAAATTTGGGCAGTGCCTTACGAAGCCGCAAGCTATACGCCGTTTGCCGAAGACACAGAAAATAAATCTTACAATAAAGAATACATCGAAAGATTTCGGCGAATTTTGATCAGCGTCAATGATATTTTCGAGGAATTTCGCGGACGATTCACCGGAAAATCCACGCCCGTTCATTTATTTTGGCACAGCTTCGATTTGGCATTAACCAGATTCTCGGGCAAACCCGCGCCCGTCCGTGAAGAAGCCGGAATGGTCGAGCGTGAAGCCTATTCGCACAAAGTCATCAGCTTCGGCTTCTGGGCGGGCGATGACAATGTTCCCGCCCCGGCGTTTTATTCCTACACCGCGCCTGAACCGGAAAATCTAACCGACGAAAAATTAAATCCCGATGCGGCAGTGTGGAACACCGACAAAGGCGCGATGGCAATTTTGATGTACGACGACGCGCGAAAAGCGGATTCGCCACGCGAAACAATTTTGAATTTTCTCGAAAGCGCGTATCAGGCGGGCGCAAAATGTGCGAGTTGGGATTTGGAGCAATTTAACTTAAACCACTCAAATAATGATTGATTTACGAAGCGACACAATTACAAAACCAACCGCGGAAATGCGGAAAGCGATGGCGGAAGCGGAAGTCGGCGACGACGTTTACGGCGAAGATCCGACGGTGAATTTGCTGCAGGAAAAAGCCGCCGAAATTTTCGGCAAAGAAGCCGCGCTGTTTTGCCCGAGCGGCTCGATGGGCAATCAAATCGCCGTCAAACTTCACACCAAACCGGGCGAGGAAATTATTATCGAAGAGCGCGGACACATTTTTAATTACGAAATGGGCGCGCCGTCGGTAGTTGCCGGCGTGATGATTCGCTCCGTCAAAGCCGCGAACGATAACGGAATGTTGACTTGGGACGAAATCGAACCGGCTTTGCATATCAATCAGCCGTATTACGCCTGCCCGACTGGTTTAATTTGTCTGGAAAACACGCACAATTTCGGCGGCGGAAGCGTGATGAGCGCCGAACAGACAGGTGAAATCTACAAGCGGGCGCACGCGCTTGATTTGCCCGTTCATCTGGACGGCGCGAGAATTTTTAATGCGGCGACAGCTCTGAACGAATCGGTTAAGGAGCTTTCCCGACATTGTGATTCAGTGCAATTTTGTTTGTCGAAAGGTTTGGGCGCGCCGGTCGGTTCGATGCTTTTGGGCGAAAAGGATTTTATTGAAGAAGCAAGAGTCTGGCGCAAACGGCTCGGAGGCGGAATGCGGCAGGTCGGAATTCTGGCGGCGGCAGGTTTGATTGCATTGACCGAATCGCCAAAACGTCTGCACGTTGACCACGAAAACGCGCGACTGCTTGCCGAAGGCGTAGCAAATCTGAAAGGGATTTCGATTGCCGCGGAGAAAGTTCAAACGAACATCATCATTTTTGACGTTTCGGAAACCGGTAAAACTTCCGCCGAAATTTGCGTTCAATTAAAAGAACAGAAAATTTTAGCGATTTCGTTTGGTAATTCAATTCGGATGGTGACGCATTACGACGTTTCAAGCGAAGATATTAAAACCACAATTAAAAAATTAAAACAAATACTTCAGTAGTTCTTAGATCGGTTTACTGACTACTGATTACTGACTACTGATTACTAATGATAATCGCCATTGACGGACCTTCGGGCGCGGGCAAATCGACGCTCGGCAAGATGCTCGCTAAAAAATTGAATCTGCTTTATCTCGATACGGGCGCGATGTATCGGGCAGTCGGTCTGGCTGTTTTGGAAGCGGGCGCGAGTCTCGAAAACAAAGAGAAAGTTATCGAAATTGCAAAGAGCGCAAAAATTGAATTAGTCGGCGAGCCGGAAAATCTGCGAATAAAACTTGACGGGCGCGACGTTTCTCAAAATATTCGCAGCCAGCAAATTGGTCAGACGGCTTCGATTGTATCGGGCGTTTCCGAAGTCCGCAAAATTTTGGTCGAACATCAAAGAAAACTGGGAAATAACGCGCAAAATGGCTGCGTTCTGGACGGGCGCGACATCGGAACAATTGTTTTTCCGCGCGCTGATGTGAAATTTTTTCTGACGGCAAAGCCGGAGGCGAGGGCGCGGCGGCGATTTGAAGAAGATTCGTCAAAAAATTGGGCAGAAACTTTTGAAAAAACACTCAGGGAAATAAATTTGCGCGACGCGCGCGATGTTTCACGCGTCGATTCACCGCTGGCGATTGCCGAAGACGCGATTGTGATTGACACGAGCGAGCTCAATTTAACTGAAGTCTTTGAACAGATGTCGGAAAAAATCAAGGAAAAATTTAACCTCGGCGGCGATTTAATAAAATGAACGATTGACGGTATAACACCGGGCGGCTCGATTCGGTTTCAAAAGGCAAAGTCATTAAAAGCGATGCAACTTTTGGCGGGCGGAAAGCGACAAACAGTCGAGAAAAATAATTTCTTTGGCGATGGATATTTTAATGAATAAAAACAAATTTATTGTTCGGCTAGTGTCGGTTATACTTCTTTTCGCGGGTGCGTTTGGTACCTCTTCAGCGCAGACATACGTTCAGGATTCAAAGCGTGAATCGGCGCGATCAGATAAATTTACGGGCGGAAAAATTGAAAAGACCGGGCTTGCTCCCGGCGACAGCGATATAAAAATTACGATCAACGTTCCGGCGTTTCAGATGACACTTTGGCAAAACGGTACGGAAGTGAAAACTTATCCGATTGGCGTCGGACTGCTTGATTATCCGATTTATGTCGGTCTTCGCAGAGCCTCACAGGTTATCTGGAATCCAAACTGGATTCCGCCTAAAAGCGATTGGGTCGAAGGTTCAAAAAAAGTTAAAGCCGGCGAAATTATTTTGCCGACTGATTCGCGCAATCCGCTCGGCAAGCTGAAAATCCCGCTCGGCGACGGCTATCTGATTCATCAGGCAAAAGGCGTTGGCGATCTCGGCGGTTTGGTTTCGCACGGCTGCGTACGCGTTTTACAAACGGATTTGTATGACTTAGCAGAAAAAATTGTTGCCGCCCGCGAGCTTGAAGTGACACCGACGCAAATCTCTAAAGCGAAAAGGACGAAAAAAACTTTGGCGGCGGAACTCGAACCAACGATTCCGGTTGAAATCACATACGACACGCTGGTCGTCGAAGCCGGAAAACTGCACATTTACCCGGATGTTTATGAGCGCAAAAATAATACGATTGAAAATCTGCGCGCCGAACTGCAGACAAGCGGTGTTAATGCTTCAAAATTGAGTGACGCGACGCTGAAAAAAATGTTAGGGCTGGCGGCTGCCAAAAAGCAATTTGTGGTGAGTGTCAGAAATATCGAAGCGGGAAAAGCTTTAGTCGGTGGTCAGACATTAGCGGTCGTATCTCGCGCTGCGGAACGCAAACCAATAATTACTGCAAAGAAACGACGCGCTTCAAGGTAGCGAAACTTTTGTATTTACTGCGGTGTTAGCGGCAAATTTGTGCCAGGCGGTCTCGAGTTTCGCGGCACATATTCCCAGTGCCACGGTTCATAAAAATATGGATAAAAGCCGAAGCGCGAAGCATTTATGACAAGCCATTTGTAAATTGGCGCTTGAACCTGCACGGCGCGATTAAAATCCTTCGTGATTGTCGGTTCGCCGCCGACGAATAGATCAAGTGTCCGCCCCGTAAAATGAGGACTGTTAACGGCAAGTCCGGCGCGTCCGGAATGCGGTGAGGCGGCGCGTAATTTCGCTTGATATTCGCGCGAACGAAAAGCGGAGACGATTCGCAAATATTTTCCATCTTTTAGTTTAAGTTCGCTCGCCGCCGCTGAAACCATTAGTTTGTAGGCTTGATAAGTTTCGCGTTCTACTTTGAGTAATTCGATTTCGCGGGTGGGATCGTAAAAATCAGCAATCGGCGCAGTCAGCAAATCTTCTGGCGCAGCATAAACAATAGTGTTAAGGCGGCGCGACTGCCAGAAATCAATCAAACGGGAGAGCGTTTCGCCGTCAACGATTCCTGTCGGATAAATTCCCTCCTTCTGCTGCCAGAGAGCCACGGCGCGAGCAAATTCATTTGTTTCCGCGCCCGATTTCGTACCGATTGTGTGCTGAATCAAAGAAACGTAGAGATACCATCCGCGCTGCCTTTTCGCGCCAAAATTCCACCGGAGTGTATTTTGAAGCTCGACGTTTTTCGCTGTCGTTGCTGCTGAAACTACCGGCGCGACCAATCCTATTTTCCTGATTAAACTTTTTTTCTGCGTAACCTGAAGGACTTGTGCGGGTGCGTGATTGCTCGAAACAACGGGCTCCGCAGAAGTTTGTCCATATACAATTAATTTCGGACAGGCGACCATAAAAACGATGCCGCACAAAATCCAGCCAAAAGTAAATCGCAAAAAGTTATTTTTTTCTCTGATCATTTCATTTGTTTAACGAATTCTCCGATGTCCAAAAAAGTATCGGAGGTTGTCACTTTTTTAGAGTGTGCCAAATTATTTATAACCGGCGCGCCGAAAAACTTGAAACTTATTCTCACCAGCAGTGATGTTACTTTATAATATTTTTGCCTTTAGCAAGAATACAATTTTCGGAAGCATTCTGCCATCAATTTTGAAAGCGCATTTATAATTTGACCAAAGCCTGCTAAAGCGTGTTATTATTTTCGTTGCTCTTTTTATGCTCTCGTAGCTCAGTTGGATAGAGCAACAGCCTTCTAAGCTGTGGGTCGCACGTTCAAGTCGTGCCGGGGGCATTTCAATTTTTGGTTGCGGATTTTGAATTTTGTAACAGGATTCGTTGAAGTTTCCAGTTTGCAAATTCAAAATCAAATTGTGGCGGCTATAGTTCAGTTGGTTAGAACGCCTGATTGTGGTTCAGGAGGTCGTGGGTTCGAGCCCCACTAGCCGCCCCATCGTATTTTTATTATTAACCACTGCCAGTTGTTTCAGTCCCAACTTTTTTTCAGCTGTATTTTTTCTGCAACAAATTGTATTCTCAAAGCATCTGACGTTTAAGATTTTCCGCAATTTTCCAATAAATAGTCCGTTTTATAAATTTATTTATCTTTCAATATAAACTTTCGAGGTTTGTTTTTATGACGATTTTAAGAATTGTGTGTGTTTTCGCAGTAGCTTTTCTCTTGACCACGCAGGCAATTTTCGCGGCTCAATCCGGCGCGGTTTATGCTGAAGGTGAAGTGCTTGTGAAATTCAAAAACGGCACGGTTTCCGATTCCGCCAAAAGTTTGAATCGGGCGATGGGAGCGAGCGTTTTGGAAGAATTCCCCGAACTCGGTTGGCAGAGAGTTAAACTTCCCGCTAATGTTTCAACCAAAAAAGCGATTTCTCTTTACGAAGCAAACCCCGAAATTGAAACTGTTCAACCAAATTTTTATTATCATCTGCTGGCAACTCCAAACGATCCGAGCTTTTCGAGTCTTTACGGAATGCAGAAAATCTCTGCTCCCGCCGCCTGGGATTTATGGACGGGAGGCGCGGACACAGTTGTTGCTGTTATTGATTCTGGCATCGCCTATAATCACCAAGACCTTGCGGCAAATATGTGGAAAAATTCGGGCGAGATAAACGGAAACGGCATTGACGATGACGGAAACGGTTTTGTGGACGATTATTACGGTTACGATTTTTTCTATAACGATTCCAACCCGATAGATGACGCCGGCGGACATGGAACACACGTTGCCGGAACAATCGGCGCGGTTGGAAATAACGCTTTAGGAGTTGTTGGGGTAAACTGGAACGTGAGCCTGATGGCGATAAAAATTTTCAGTCCCAACGGCAGCGACAGTACCTCCGCGATGCTCGTTAACGCCTATAACTATATCCGAATAATGAAAAATCGCGGCGTGAACATTCGCGTAACAAATAGTTCGTATGGCGGATGCGGCGAGGCTTGCGGTTATGACCAGGCGACCAAAGACGCGCTCGACGCGATGGGAAACGCCGGAATTCTGAATGTATTTGCAGCGGGAAATAACGGACGAAACGTCGAAACAGATCCGTTATACCCGGCTAGCTATACGAGTCCGAGCGTTTTATCAGTAGCCGCGTCGAATTCAACCGATGAACGAGTGGGCTTTTCCAATTTCGGCACAACTAGTGTTGATCTTGCCGCGCCCGGTTCACAAATTTTAAGCACCTATAATTCGTCAAACAGCTCTTATGCAACTCTAAGCGGCACTTCGATGGCATCTCCGCATGCGGCAGGCGCGGCAGCGCTGCTTTCGTCCTTTAATCCGAGTCTTTCAGCGGCTTCATTGAAGGCAACATTAATGAATCGGGTTGACGCACTTCCGCAGTGGAATGGCGTGGTAAAAACCGGCGGCAGATTAAATATCGGCGGCGCTTTGCAGAATCAGACAGTCTGCGTTTTTAATGTTGTGTCAAATTCTATGACCGCACCGACATCCGGCGGAAGTTTTAATGTAAATGTGACCGCTCCGGTTAATTGCGATTATTCGGCAATCAGTAATTCAAGTTTTGTTACTGTTACAAACGGCAATCCGGGAAGCGGCACCAGCACTGTCTCTTTTACAGTACTGCCAAATTCAGGAGCGAGCCGTACAGGAACCATTAATGTCGGCGGGACAATTGTGACCATTAACCAAATCGGCACGATTGCTACTCAAACTGTTAATCAGGCTCTGGATTTTGACGGCGACGGGCGCACCGATTATTCGGTGATTCAAAACAGCGGCGGAACAATGATCTGGCACAATTATCAAACCACAAACGGTTATACGCCGATTAGTTTTGGGCTTTTTGCAGACGATACTCCGGTAGCGAACGATTACGACGGCGACCGCAAAGCTGACATCGCCGTCTGGCGCAATACCAATGGAACTTTTTATGTTCTGCGCAGTTCAAATAATACTTTTCAATCTTTTCAATTTGGTCAGGCAGGCGACAATCCAACCGTTTCGCAGGATTTCGATGCTGACGGAAAAGCTGATTTTGCCGTTACGCGCCCGGTCAACGGAACAATGATCTGGTATATTTTCGGCTCGACCGCCGGATTTAAAAGCGTTCAATACGGCACTGCCGCGGATAAACCCGTACGCGGTGATTTTGACGGTGACCGCAAAGCCGATTTAGCCGTTTACCGACCGGAGAGCGGTTCACCCGCCAACACATTTTTTGTGCAGAAAAGTTCAAATAACACTCAAATAGCCGTGTCTTTCGGCACTTCCGCCACCGATAAAATTGTTCCCGGTGATTATGACAGGGACGGTAAAACCGATTTCGCAGTCTGGCGAACAACCAACGGCGTTTGGTATGTCTTAAATAGTTCGGACGGAAATTTTAGCTCGTTCCAATTTGGAGCAAACGGAGATTTACCGACACCCGGCGATTATGACGGCGATGAAAAAACGGATTTCGCCGTCTGGCGACCAAATGCTAATCAGAACGAAGCGGGCATTTTCTATGTGCAAAAAAGTTCCGACGGCTTTGACGCTTTCGGCTGGGGTAATTCGACGATGAAGGTTCCGGCGAATTCAGTCAACAATCAGTAATTTTTTGCCAATCAACCTTTTTGCAAATCGGAACGTCTAAAGTCGTAGAATTTTAATAGAAATATAAAAACTTCCGCGAATTATAAAATTTTTTGCGCGATTTCATCAAAGAATTTCTTGCATTTGCAGAGTGGTAGATAGTATAATTAACTTTCTGAATTGCTCGGCGTTTGTTTCGCCCAAATACCTTTTTAAGAATTTTCTATATTTTAAGGAATAAAAAAATGAATAATATATTTGCTAAAAGCGGTAAAGTCAGCGCGTTTTTTGTGTGCGCTTTACTTTTAGTTGTTTCGGTTTCCGCACAGATTTCACTGCGGACCGCACTTGATACGGATAAAGACGGCAAAGCCGATTTCTCTGTTCAGCGTCCGACCGACAATGTCTGGTATATTTCAAAAAGCGGCGGCGGATTTACATTTCAGCCATTCGGCTCAACCAGTACGGATTTTCAAACTCCCGGCGATTTTGATGGTGACGGAAAAGGCGACATCGCCGTCTGGCGCGAAACGACCGGTATCTGGTATTACATTCTCAGTTCGACCAACACGGCGAGCGGCGTACAGTTCGGCGCGCCGGGCGATGAACCGGTTGCCAGAGATTATGACGGCGACGGCAAAACCGACGTGGCAGTTGTTCGTTACAGCGGCGCCGTGCTGACCTGGTTTGCGCTGCGCAGTTCAAACGGATCACTTCTTGCGGCTCAGTTCGGAGCTTCGTCAGATTATATCGCACCGGGCGATTATGACGGCGACGGCAAATTTGACCTTGCTGTTCAGCGTTCAGGCGCGAATTCATCTACCGATCAAGCAACTTTCTTTATTCTTCAATCTTCTAACAACACTGTATTGGCA